>JAITQZ010000029.1 GCA_031288635.1 Candidatus Peribacteria bacterium
GAAATATACAATTACGAAGTTGAACAATTCTCTTGCCTTACAAACTTATTTCCCCATAATCCTATCAACTGACATTTTAACTGTGTTCATTTTACTGACAATTTAACTGTGTTGTAACACAGTTTTATTTTCCCTCCAAAACCTCTTTAATCAGCTCCCCTTCAATATCTTGGTGAATATACCTTTCCACGGGTCTGGCTCCATATTGAGGGTCGTAAATTTTTTCGATAATCTCAGAAACCTGCTTTTTGGTGAATTTTGGCAGATGGATACTTTCATTCGCTTTCCAAACCTCCAAAAATGCTTCCAACTGTTGATTGAAAATGGTCGTCAGGCTTTCTTTTCCTAGTGGTCTAAAAATTACTCTGTGGTCAATCCTATTAAGCAATTCTGGCGTAAGATAGGTTTTTAGTTGGTCGGTAATCCTTTCTTTGATTTGGTCAAACCCTTTCTCATCTATCTCTTTTTCGCTACCCGTAGAAAATCCGATGCTGACCTGCTTTTTAGAAAATTCTTCACTTCCAATATTGCTAGTCATCACAATAATCGTACTTTTGAAGTCAATGAGTCTGCCTTTGCTGTCTTTAAGCTGCCCCTCGTCGAGGATTTGCAAGAGAATATTCAAAACATCAGGAGCAGCCTTTTCTATCTCATCAAAGAGAATGACACTATACGGCTTTCTTCTCACAGCTTCCGTCAATCCTCCTCATTCTTCAAATCCCACATATCCCGCAGGGGAACCAATCAGCTTACTCACAGAGAATTTTTCCATAAATTCTGACATATCAAATCTAATCATCGCACGTTCATCACCAAAATACTCCTTGGCAATCAGTTTTGCGAGGTACGTTTTCCCTACTCCAGAAGGTCAAAGAAACAGAAAACTTCCAATAGGTTTTTTCTTTTCAATCATTGAAAGTCTGCTTCTCGTCAATGTTTTTACTACTGCTTCCACGGCTTCATCCTGTCCAATAATGCTGCCTTTCAACGTTTCGTCGAGTCTTCTCAGTTTGGTGATTTCATCTTCATTCACGATATTTACAGGAATTCCGGTTTTTTCAGCGAGGACATTCCCAATATCTTTTGCATCAATAGTACTTCTCAAATGCGTCGGAATATTTTTATGATTTCTGATATTGTGAAGCTCCTTTTTTAGAGTTTCTTCTTCTGTTTTAAGCTCTGCAGCAGCAAAATAATCCTGATTTTCGATGGCTTTTTCGATTTTTTTCTCAATGACCTGAATTTTTTTCTCAGTTTTTTTGTACGAATCATCCGTATCCAATTTTTCTTGCATTGTAGACTCTCTAGCACACGCTTCATCCAAAATATCCAAAGCCTTGTCTGGCAGCTGCTTATTCAAAATATATCTTTTGGATAAATTGATGGACGCAGCAATTGCCTCATCTAAAATTTGCACTCCGTGAAAATCTTCATAGGTTTGTCTCAATCCTTGGATAATTTGTTGGGTTGTAGCAGTATCAGGCTCGTTTACAACGACTTCCTGAAACCTCCTTTTCAAGGCAGCATCTTTTTCAATCACTTTCTGATATTCATCAAACGTTGTCGCTCCAATCAGCTTTATTTTTCCTCTGGACAAGAGCGGTTTCAACATCTGAGCGGCATCATTGTGTTCTTGTCCTCCCGCTCCGATAATAGTGTGCAATTCATCAATAAAAAGAATGATATTATTGGTAGGGTCTACTGCTTCTTCGAGAATTGCTTTCATTCTACTTTCAAATTCTCCACGATATTTTGTCCCTGCAACGAGGGTTCCCATATCCAATAAGAAAATCTTTTTTCCTTTCAATTTGTCAGGAACACTGCCTGCGACAATTCTCTGTGCCAGTCCTTCGACAATAGCTGTTTTTCCCACTCACGGTTCCCCAATGAGGAGGGGATTATTTTTGGTCTTACGCAAGAGTGTATAGATAACCTGATTGATTTCTTGGTCTCTCCCGATAATAGGGTCTATAAATCCGTCTTTGCTTTCTTTGGTTAAATCAGTACCGAAATATTCGATATTCAGCTTTTTTTCTTCTTTTTTCTTGGTAGCTGTGGTGGTAGAAGTCTCACCATTATCATTTTGAGTGTTTTCAGCATCCAAGCCGATTTCACTTTCCACGCTATCCAAAAGCTTTTCGAGACCCTCAAGATTTTCATTGATGTTGATGTGCATATTAGTTGTAGTAGGATTTAAATGTAATTGTGCAAAAATTGTACTCAAAATTTTCAAAAAAGCAAATGCTCCCTGTTGTCTGGAAATAGGATTTAACAGCAGATTTTTACAGTTTTCCATACAAGTTTTAATATTAATATGGTCAATTTCCAGCAACTTAAAAATCTGATTTTCATTGGACAAATGCAAAAAAGCACAATAAAATAGGAAACAGAAATCAATGTGTTCAATTTGCCAGTCGTTTTTGTGCTGAAGCAGTGCATCATTAAAAGTATGCTCAATATCTACACTTCCAGAGGTTGCCAAAGATTTCCCTTTTAAGAGTTCGTGAAAATGCTCTTGATACCATTGGTCTAATGTATTTGCTTCTTTGAGTCCAAGCATCGTAGCAAAGATTTGAAATTGATTGCTTTCACGGATAAATCCATAGGCTCCTCGAAAAGTGGACTCCGGAGTAAGAATACTCGCCTCCGTCTGTCCCTCTTTCGCAAAAAAAGAGCTGATAGATTGAGCATTTTGGAAGCTATAGAGAGCATCTGGAGTGAATATTTGGGTTGGTTTTTGCATAAACGTAGCAGTTAAATAAATTAGGTGCTATCAGTGTAGGGATTTATGGAAAAAAATCAAGAGAAAATAAGAAGCTTCATCACCTCTTGCACTCTCCCATCATTTCCCTACAATTACCTCAGCTTTATAATTACCTCAGCTTTATCTCTTCCTCATACTTCAATGACCATAGCAAGTATCCTTTTTGCTCTCCTAATGGGATTCATCGGTATTATCGGAGCAATTCTTCCTGGGCTCCCCTGACCGCAGCTTTGATACCTTGCTCTCCTATTGCTCCAATTTACGCTACACTCTCCTTTCTCTCGAAACTTTCTTATCATCCGAGGAATAACTACCCTCGCCATCACGCTCCTCGATTATCTCCTCCCGCTACGAGGCACCAAAAAATTCTGAGGAACCAAACGAGGAAAAAGGGGATGTATCCTTGGAATGTTCGTCGGACTTTTTGCGGGACCTCTAGGAATTATCGTCTGACCATTTGTAGGAGCCTTTCTAGGTGAATATCTTTCACAACACCATCGAAAAAAAGCCCTCAAACCTGCACGAGGAGCTCTTTTGGGATTTCTTTCAGGGATGCTACTTAAATTGCTCGTAAGTATCATCTTTTTCGCCTACGTAATCGTAGCAAGCATCCAACATTATCTGTAGCACTAGCTCAATCCCGGCATACCTCCCCCCGTAAGCATTCCTGCCAAATCATTCGTATCTACTCCGAGAATTTCTTTGGTTTTCTCCGCTACCACTTCTTGAGCTTTATTCTGAGCCTTTTGGATAGCACTAATTAAAAGCTGTTCCAAATGTTTTTTTTGTTCTGGATGTAAAAGTTGCAAATCATTGATTTGTAAATCTTTGAGCTTCATCTCTCCAGAAATATCTACAACAATCGCGTCCTTTTCTTCGCCATCATCATCGTATTTTCCTTCTTTGGCTCTAATGACCAAATTTTTCAATACCTTTTCCAACTGTTTGTACTTATCGTACATTTTTTTCATATCTCCCATTTTATCAAAGATTCCCATCGTTGTACAAGTAAAAAATAAAAAGTATCCCTCACAACATAGCAAGGTTGAAGGAAGTATAGCATTTTCCCCTAAAGTTTCAAGAGGAGAATATACCAATGTAAAAACACAGTAGAAATGTCAGAATAAAAACCAAGTTAAGGAAACTCTGCAAAACTTTTCACTACAGAAACTGAATAAAACTTGCAAAGAGGATGGAAATAAATATGAGTGAGATAGAGTATTTATCTTATAATTATTATATCAATGTCCTT
>JAITQZ010000030.1 GCA_031288635.1 Candidatus Peribacteria bacterium
AAGGATTTATGCTGTCCAATAAACAGCATCTTAGAAAAAATCCAAGCTAAACGCTCGGATTTTCTTTTGCTCAAAATTTTTTATTTGGACACTAGTGGATGATAAGTTCTCTTTCTCTCCATTAAATTTCAGTTTATTAACATCTATGAAAATTTTTCAAAATCCCTAGAAAATTCCCCCCAAATCCATACAATACCACAACCATCAAAAACTCACTCAACCAACAGCCTCAATCCCTCCAACCCTTCTTTCCTCTTTTAACTTTCAACTTTCCTCTCCTATGAAACTCCCTCTCACCGAACCCCAACGATGATACACCATCCTCCAAAAAGGAATCACTCTTTCCGACCAATACCCCCGACTCACTCAGTTCGCCCCTATCGGAGCAGATATTTTCGTTTTCATTTATCCGATTTTTCTTATCATTCTCTACCTCCACGGAATCATCAAAAAACAAATCGAAAGCAAAGAAGGGGCACTCTTCATCTTTTTCTCCTGCTTCATCAGTATCCTCATCAATATCAGTATCCAATCCTTTTTTCTCAAAAACCGCCCCAATATCGACCTATTCAACCAAGATGTGGAAGAAACACTGTTTCACGGACTCCTCCCCAATAGCTCCTTCCCTTCAGACCACGCAGTAGTTGGAATGTCGATAGCAATAGCAACCTTGATTTGGGGACACAAAATCCGTTCACGTCATCCTAAACAAGGAAAAGGACTAGTGTATTTCTGATATCTTCTTGTCCTCTGTGCACTCGTAATGGGACTATGTAGAATTATCACCGTAGTACACCGACCAAGCGACATCTTGGGAGGGTATATCCTCTGAATTGCTATCCCCTTACTCTTAGCTTCCCCCTATGTATTCCCTTATGTGAAAAAATGGTTGATTACTCCAATAGTAAGACTCCAAGAATGGCTATTCTCTCTCATAAGCAATTAACACCCTCTTTCGTACTGTGCCCCGTCCCGCAGTACTGCGGG
Organism: Candidatus Peribacteria bacterium; assembly: GCA_031288635.1. The sequence continues at coordinate 988 of JAITQZ010000030.1, forward strand.
ACGGGGAAGGGGGGAGTCTTCAAGGGAAATATACATCTTTTTTAGGTACTTCTCCCTCCCAATACAAAACACTACAATCATCTTGCAAACTTCCTGAAAATTTCTATACTGAAATTATCCTTTTATTTCTTTTTACTCCTCCTATGACTGTAGATGTTAACGCTATCCAAATCGAGCCTTCTCGGAAAGTGCTCCTTACTGATGAATTTCAAAAACCCTATTTCGCACAAATCAAACTTTTCCTCCAACAAGAAAAAGCCGCAGGAAAAACCATTTTCCCAGAAGGAAAAAACATCTTCAACGCCTTCAACTCCACCCCCTTCGACCAAGTAAAAGTAGTCATTCTCGGGCAAGACCCCTATCACGGAACAGGAGAAGCTCACGGACTATGCTTTTCTGTCCAAGACGGCATCAGAATTCCTCCTTCGCTGCAAAACATCTATAAAGAACTCCAAAACGACGTTGGTACTACCATCCCTACCACCGGAAATCTCACTCCACGAACCAAACAAGGAGTCTTCCTGCTCAACGCTTCCTTGACCGTCAGGAAAGACCAAGCCAATTCGCACAAAAATATTGGGCGACAAACCTTCACCGATGCAATAATCAAAAAACTTTCCGATGAAAAAGACCATCTTGTTTTCATTCTCCGAGGTGCCTTTGCCCAACAAAAAGAAACACTGATTGATAAAACTAAACATCTCATCATCAAATCTGCTCACCCTTCTCCTTTTTCCGCTGATAGAGGATTTTTTGGGAGCAAACCCTTTTCAAAGACCAATGCACGGTTAGCCGAGAGGGGACTAGGAGAAATAAACTGGCAAATTTAGGCAGACTTTTTCTTCCTTCATAGAGATAAAACAAAATCACAATGCGAAACGCTGCAATCTTTTCCATCTTGATTTTCATCGCACCCTTCCGTATAATTCTCTCATAAAAGATATTTTATACCTCCTACCAAATGTTACGATTACTAATAATTATCCTCGGATTGTGAAGTACCACCTTAATCTATTTCTTTCGTGAAAATTTCTTAGCTGAATTAGCAATCAGTTTTTTACCTTATTTTGCTGTTGGATTAGCAATATTGGCAATAGTATTGCTAGGAATACTGATAAAAAAAGTCTGGAGAAGAGAAAGCAAAAAGATAGTCTTAGCAATACTTATCATTTGGAGTTCCCTATTGGGAGCAGTATATATCGCAGAATTTCTTTCTTTTTATTCCCCCCACGATACAAGGCGAATAAACCAAGCCGGATTGAGAATTTACTATGCCAATATCTTGTATACCAATTACGACTATGAAAGTCTAAAAAAGCAGATTGGAGAGGGTAGATACGATATCGTAGTGCTCGTAGAATTTTCCGACGAGCACGAAAAAGCAATGAAAGACCGATTCCAAGAAAGGTTCCCTTATGTAGATAGAACATCTTGGTCCAAGAAATTAGCAGGGAACGTAGTATTTAGCAAATATCCCATCACCAATCTCTCAGAACACTATCCTCAAGAACCCGGAAGACGAAGATACGGCTATTTTTCCATACAGAGAGGTGTTCCTTTCTATTTCTACGTTGTGCATACCTCAGCTCCCGTTTCCAACTACAACTTCCAAATGAGAAACGAGCAACTAAAAAAACTAAAAGCAGACTTCTTAGCCCAAACTGCCGACAGACCAAAAGACGCTCCTGTCGTTATACTCGGAGATTTCAACCTCTCACCACGGTCAGCTTTTTATACCCAATTTATGGACGGACTAGACGGAAAACTAAGAAATATCTTCAGAGACTACCAACCTCATTTTACTCGAAGTTTACGAGACCAAAAAATCCTCAACGTCCACATTGACCATGTATTTACCTCGCCGAATGTGAGGGTTGGGGAATTCTGGGTAAATGATTTATCTGGCTCTGACCACCACGCCATTACGTTTGATGTGGCAGCTAAAGAACTATTGATGAAGGAATAGAATAAACAGTTTTATGACTAATCTTTTCCCTTAATAGTTGTAATGCAATAAAAGACAAAAAAAGTATTTTTTGAAATATAATCGTAGATATATAAATCTGTAGTTGGTGTAGGAATATTTGCTACATTAGATATATTAATCCATTCTAATCTACCCTCATTACATTCTTTAGGCTAAAAGTAGTCAGTTTCCGCTGTATAAACAAAATTTATCCAATTAAATTTAGTTGGTGATGTTTCAATTAGTACACCATTGAATTTCACTTTATCAGTTACTATTCCTACCTATTTTTATGGAGGTTTCAAGTGATATACTTCTTCACTCTCTCGCAACCCCAAGTAATCAGCTTTTGAAAATTATGGTGTTGTCTCCATTCTCGCAACAGGTCTCTTCTCAACGCCTGATGAATTGGGTACCCCATATCCAGCTTTCCCATAAATTCCAAACACTCATCATTCAAAATCACCGTCAACGACTCCTTCAAAAATTCAAATTCAGCTTCTGATAGCTCTTTCATCATCACCTCCTTATAATAATGAATTACTTGAAAATGTTGCAATTCGTGTAAAAAGTTCCCCAGATAATTGTGCACATCCCGAAACAAACAAATTCGCACTTGTCCTAATTCTTTATCATAAGGTCAACGCGGAAACGAAGTAAGAAAGATGATAAAATCCTCTCTATACAGCGGATTTCCTGTCATCTGCTCAATTGTCTCACACGCTCTCTGAAACTTCGCTTCAAAAAGCTGATTAGCATACTCAAACGTTAGCTTTATAGTTTCCTTCTTCTCTTCATATAATTCTTCTAAAAAGGGAACCATAAAAACTTCCGCTTCTGTATACGAAATCCCTTGCAATTTTTCGACAATATGCAAATATTCTGGAGCAACGTTTTCTTTCCAATTTCTCCCGTGAGAAACCTTATTAGCTCCATCAACCCAATTTTTGAGGTCTTTGTGAAGGTCAAGAATGAACTTGTAAGAGAACATACCTATACTCCTCAAATAAAACATCCTAAATCAGCTCAAACAACATCACCTGACTAGAACTTCCAATGCTAGTCATCAAAATATTTTGCAACATCTGTTGTCCCTGAGACTGTACCTGCGTATTACTATTAGAAAAACTCTTATAAAGGTTCAAATACTGAATCAATACCGTCCTTTCTGCTTGACTGAGTTCTTCCACACCGTTCAATTTACTAAAATTACTTTGCATTACCTGCAGTGCTACATTTGCGACTTTCTGAACATCAATTTCCAGCCCATAGATAGACGCGATTTCCTCAAACCCCTGTCCTGCCATAATCCTCTGAAGAAAAACATTAGCAATCTGATTAAAGAGCGTGTTTACCTCCTCCGAAAAGTACCTAATTCCAATCAACTTTGCCCTAACCAAAACGATTTCTTCAGGAGTAGTCGCCCCAAACGCGGTACTGATATCTCCATCGCTGAGATTAAAGGAATAGTATGCTCAGATATTATTCGTACTGAGAAGCTTCACATATCAAAGTGCATACATTTTCACTAAAGTAGTCAACGTTCCATCTTGTTCTACCCCACCACTAACCGGGTCAAGTTTCGCAAAAAATCTGTGAAAGAGTGTTTCATTTCCTTCACCCATTCCTACCGTTCCAATATTCGGGTCAATAACCAGATATTTGATATGGTCATTTTTCAGCCTTCGATACGTTTTACAAAGGTTTCCATCCGAAGCCTTTACTCGGAAATTCGCCAACAGTCCATCTCCTTGCAAATTCCACTGATTATTCAAGAAATATTGTAGATAGGTTCCTGCAATCACAATTCCCTCATCATTCTTCCTCTCTTTTAGGGCAGTAATAATCGGGTTGTACTGTGGAAACTGTAGATTAAAGACATCTTTCGCAGTGTAGAGTGCCACTTTCTGTTTCGTTTCTAATCCCTCTGTAAATTGGGTTTCTGTTCCCATATTTCCTTTATACCACACAAAAGGCCCACTGGCTCCCTGTGAGCTAATTCTAAAGAAGTTAAGAACAAGTTGAATGAAAAGAGCCAACGCCACCACTCCAAAGATTCCCAACATAAGATAAGAAACAGACTTTTCTTTGCTTTTTTGACTCTCTGCCCAAAGCGTATTTGCGAAAGCAAGCAAAGTCATTGCTGTTCGTGAAATCAACACCGTTCCATATCGGAGAATTGCACTTCCAATAATCCACCAAATAGCTCGTCAGAGCAGGGTAGTACAGCTGAGTACAATCAGATTTTTCTCTCTCTTGACCAAAGCATACGGCAAACTCACAACCAACAAAATAAACATCAAAATTCGTGCAAATCCAATATCGGTATAGTACGAACTCAAATTTTGCAACGACCAGTTAAAGACGATATTCACAGGGACAATATATCTATACGGAATTGCCAATACTTCAGCAGTTGATTTTATACTATGAGATTGATAATACTGCCTAAGAGCTACAATCTGGTCTCTAAATGCTTGTGCTTCATATGCAGTAGTATTGTCTCTCGTCTGTAAATCAAAAGCATCCAACGCCTCTTTCAAAAGTACAGCTCCTTCTGATGCTTTATCTGGCAGTTCTGCATACAGCTTCTTCAAGGTTGCTACCTGAAAGTTGTCAATCGCTTCGCTATTTGCACAGAGCAATTTTGCTTCTGTGTTGGTGCCGTAGCAATGGTCTGAAGTCGGGAATAAGAGCTTCATCAAAGCATACGTTCCATTTCCTGGAGCAAACTCTTTCCATCCAAATCCAATATACCTTCCAAAATCCTCCACTAATCCACCTCCTTTCACCTCTTGTAATCCTTCTTTCAATTCCTCTTCACTCCATCCATAATCACTACTCAAACAAGCGTTTGCATCTCTTTGTCCGTCTTGCCAATTTGATACAGGCTTTACACGATTTTCCGTAGTCTGTTCATTCAAGAATTGTTCATCAATGTTATTCTGCTGCTCAATATTCCCCGTTATCGCCTGTGCAAAAAGCCCTTTCACAACCGCCTTTGGACTAAACGTATCTGTCGAAAGTTGCTGCACCGTCAACCACGGTACTCTAAAAAGAGCTAATGGCACCAAAAAGCTGATACCCAACACCAGCAAATACCCAATAGAAGTTCAGAGATTTCTCTTTTTCCATCGTGCAAGAGCAATACCTACTACCATTAAGATACTGCCAATAATAATAAGCCATTTCGCTTCTCCTTCCGTAATCATAAAACTAGAAGTCAGAATATTCATATATCTTAGAATTCCTGTCAACCCTAATCCAACTCCTACCGCACTTCGTGGAGAAATCCAGAGCCCAATCAAAAACACTCCAAACAACGCCAAATCCACAAACGCAGTCGACTTTGCCAACGTTGCAAACGCAAAGAAAATTCCTGCGATAATAAGGTATCTCCAAATCTCTTTCTTTTCAGACGCTTCACGCTGTACAATTCCCAAAAAAATCATTCCCGCCAAAAGTGCCAGTAATGAAAGAGCCATCACACCAAGGTCAGTCTTATTGTCTACCATCACCAAAAAAGCTCCCATTCCACTCGTCAACCAAAGCAATATCGTACTTCGTCCTGCAACCAATCAGACTTTTTCTTCCTTTTCTTCTTTTTTTCTAAAGAGCTCAGAAATCTGATAAACCAGTCCAATCCCCAAAAGCAAAGTCAATACTCCACTCAAAAAGTTCATTGAAACTGCTATCGTATCTGGAGCTAATCCAAGTCGTCCATTCGTCAATCCCGTCAATGAAAAGAAGTACGTAATCAACATATGCCACATTCACGGCATTGTAGAAATCACGGTATTTCCTCGCATCACTCCATTATTTTCCGCAATCATTTTTGGCGTATACATATATTCGTGATTTGCATCCCAAGCAGTAGAGTAGGGGATGAAGGAATTTTGAAAGCCATAATACCAATACACCAAAGAAATCAAAATCAATGCCCCGATAGTAATCAGTCGCGGAGTATTTTTTCCAGCTTTTTCTTTTAATCCGCCTAAGAGTTCCCCGAGATATTCTCCTCGTGCCTTCAACGTCTTTCTCTCCCAATACATCAAAAATCAGAGCCCCAAAAAAAGAATCCAACTTACAATTCCATACAAAACACCAATTCCGAGCAAAATCTGCACGCCTGCTAGAAAGACAATTAACCCAATTCCCAACGTCAACAATAATTCTTGCCACCTATGCTGCGTAAAGTGCAACCATTTTCTTTCAATCCAGCTACCCAATGCAAAAAAACCTGTCAACGTATAGGCTCCAAGTGCAAAAAGGAAGAAAGAATTAAATATCGTAAGAAACCATCCAAATCCAACTGTCCCACCTTTTCGCATACTATGAATCAACCCAAATACCGCTACTCCTGCTCCAAGTAAAATCGTCAATCTCTTCACACTACAACGCTTCGCCCTGAGCAAATAGAGGAGGGGAGGCAACGCACAAACAATCGCAGAAATAAAAATTCCTCGATTAGTACGACTAGAAAGCATCTCTGTATAATAGGTATGAGACCCCAAACCCAAATACGTTACTAAACTCTCTCATCAGAAAAAAAGCAGTGCAAGTAGCAAAAGCACTGAAAGCAAAAGTTTTCGTGGATGTTTCATCATTAGTAAAAAAAATCTAAAAAAGGTATTTCTTCGTATATATGGAAATGAGAGTATTTTGCAACGGGTGTTTTATAAAGTATTTTCCACAAGCACTTCTCCCCAAGCTCCCAGTCCTAATCCCGCAGCATTAGCCTCATCTATATCTACGTGCATATCTAAAGCAAATCTATCATTTGCTCTCACTACCACATTCCCAAAAATCACGGCCCTTTCTCCGGGCGTAGAAACCTTCACAATATCTCCATTTTTCACCCCAATCTGTTCTGCATCAGCCACACTCATATGGATATGCCTTTGGGCTACAATCAGTCCTTGCGTGAGATGAACCGTTCCATTAGGTCAAATAATATCAATTGCCGCACTTCCCTCCAAATCACCACTTTCACGAACAGGAGCCTGCGTACCAAGTTTATAATTATCTGACATCATAATCTCCACTTGCGTAAATTTTCTATATGGTCAAAGAACACGTACCCCAGCAATCTCTCCTTTAGGTCATTTAATCGTCAACGTTTCTTCACAAGCGAATTGTCCAGGTTGAGACAAATCTTTCAGCTGTTTGCATTGATAGTTTGGTCCAAAAAGCGTATTCGCATCTGCTTCGGAAAGGTGCAAATGACGGTTGGATATTCAAATAGGTACTCTCATTAGGAATAATAGAAAAAAAATAAAAAAATCTGATACTACTATATAAAAATAGAGCAAATTTTCAAGAGAGAATAGTGTAAGGGTTCACTGATTTCAGTAAGGCTTCATAACTAACAAGTTGCTTATATGCAAAAATACAATAACTCATTACTACAAAAAAAACATATTACAATGAAAATAAAGAAATAACTCTTTAAAACTACTTTATCTTGTTATACCCTATGTATTTACAAAATATCTACTATTAGTAATACAAAACATTAGAAATGAAAATATCTGTTATCTAATCAGCTTCTAAACTACTTAATCTCAAACGTTGACATTTTTATTTATACAGTGAACACTTACGGAATATTTACACCAGAAAAAATGTTTGATATAAAAAAGGGACAGTTTCCCGCCCCAAACAACATTCCAGACAACATAACAGTTCCTATGCCTCTTCAACTCCCGTCACATCTTCCGCAATCTCTTCCAAACTATCAAAGACTTCATCATCCAATACTTTTTTTCCCGTTCTCATATCCTTAATATTTGCCTCAATCTTTTTCGTCAACTCGTGCAACACTTTTTCATCAGACTCTAAATACTGAGCCAGCTTTTCTTTTCCTTGCAATTTCTGCATCCCAATCGTATAAAAAGCTCCACCTTTGGTAATCAATTTCAAGAGTACTCCTGCCTCAATAACATCAGTAATCGTATCATAGCCCATCTTCCATTTCACAGGAAGCTCTGCCGTCTTGAACGGAGCAGCAATTTTATTTTTTGCAATCTTTACTTTGGCGAAGTATCAAATTTGTTCTTTATCTTCCATAATTTTATCCCCTTTTCTAATCTCAATTCTCTGAGAAGCAAAGAATTTCAACGCATTTCCTCCGGTGGTAGTTTCTGGATTTCCAAACATCACACCAATCTTCATTCTGATTTGGTTGATGAAGATACACGTCGTTCCGGTCTTTGCCAGCACAGAAGTCAGCTTTCTCAACCCTTGAGACATCATTCTCGCTTGCAATCCCATATAACTGTCTCCCATATCTCCCTCTACTTCAGCTTTAGGAACCAAAGCCGCTACTGAATCAATCACAATCAATTTCACATTTCCAGACTTCGCGAGTTCTTCCGCAATTTGCAATGCTTGCTCTCCATAGTCAGGCTGAGAAAGCAGTAATTCATCAATATTTACCCCAAGCTTCCTAGCATAATGAGGATCCAAAGCGTGCTCTGCATCAATGAATGCTGCTAATTCACCTCTTTTCTGAATTTCTGCAATAGCGTGCAAAGCAATCGTCGTCTTTCCACTAGACTCAGGTCCATAAATCTCTACCACTCTTCCTTCTGGATATCCACCTCCAAGAATTAAATCCAAGATGTAGGAACCACTGTGAAACGTGCTGACCATCCCAAAATTGGAACTGTCACCCATTCTAATTACCGCTCATTTTCCAAACTGCTTTTCAATGCTAGCGAGAGCATCTTTGAGTCCTTGTGAGTTTTTTTCTGCCATTTTTTATATGATAAGAGTATAAAACATCATTACGTGATTGGTTGTAAGAAAAAAAACTAAAAAATCAAGACTTTTTTTACTAGTTCAGAACTAGTGATATTACAATAGTCAAAAAATCACCACAAAAAATCAAAAATGACTTGATTTGGTCAACCAAATTTCTATACTAGAGTCAACTTTATTCTTTAATCCTATTACTATGCCTGTATTCAAAGAAATCGACGACGTGCAAAAAGCACTCATCCTGTTCTTCAAAAAGAACATCAACGAAGAAGGACTCACACTTAGAGAAATCGCTGCAGAAATCTGAGTAAAACACCCTCAGACTGTCTTGAATAAACTCAATCAGCTCGTACTCAGAGGATTTTTTACCAAAGACGACAAAGGATATCGCCTGATACGTGAAAGCGTAACGGACAAACTGACCGACATCATCCAACTCCCCATCTTTGGCTTCGCTCAATGCGGAAACCAAGGAAAAGCAGTCATCAACGAATACACTCAGGAAAGAGTACCCGTAACCGTATCTTTCATTGGGACAACAGACATTCAACGTTGTTTCTTCGTACGTGCAAAAGGAAACTCTATGGAACCAAAAGTACAAAACGGAGACCTCTTGCTCATCCACCAACAAGACCATTACGATGAAAACGATTATGTCTTCGTAGTACACAACAACCTCCCAAAGCTCAAAAAAATTATCAAACAAGATGGAAAACTCTGGCTAGAATCCGTAAATAGATTCTTCGACAAAGTAGAAATCGACCCCTATGATGAAACCAATATCGTAGGAGTAGTAAAAAAAATTATCAAAAATTTATAGAATGGTTCCTACGGACAACGATGAACGTTGTCCATTTTTTTAATTGAACTTGAAAGGAGTGGGAAAAATGGTATACTAAAAAAGTGTCAAATACTATAAAAACGACTGATACCATAACAAAGAAAACGTAATTTATTTTGCCAATTTTTATAAATGCCTTCCACTTTCATAGACCTCTGTGCCGGGATTGGCTGATGAAGACTCTGACTAGAACAAGCAGGACTTCACTGTGTAGGTTTTTCTGAAATAGACAAAAAAGCTGAATATACCTACAGAACCTTTTTTGGCGATGAAGAACAGAATTTTTGAGACGTAATGAAGATAAATCCTGATGATTTACCAGATTTTGACTTACTTATCGCAGGATTTCCTTGTCAAACATTTTCTATTGTTGGGCAGAGGAGGGGAATGGAAGATCCCAGAGGACAAATTATTACAGGGATTATCAAAATTCTGAAAGCAAAACATACCAAGTATTTCATCTTAGAAAACGTAAAAGGATTGGTTAATCACCATCAAGGAAAAACAATGAAAAATATTCTTCAAATGCTTAATGAAGCATGATATGAGGTGCAATGGAAAGTCTTGAATAGTTTAGACTATGGATTGCCTCAATCCAGAGAAAGAGTGTATTTTTTATGAATAAGAAAAGAGACATGAACATTCTGACGGGATTTTTCCCTCCTTCCACAAAAACAAAAAGCTGAATTACCCGACTATCTCATTGAAAAAACAGATGAATATCATTGTTCAAAATCCAGATTGGAAACAATGAAACGTTATCTCAATAACAAATACAATACTGGACAAATTTCCATAAATGATTTACTACAAACAGAAAATGTGATTATTGATACTAGACAATCCGATGTAAGACTGTATAAGGGATTTTCTCCAACATTAAGAACAGGTAGACACGGACTCCTGTATGCAAAACACTGATATTTGAGAGAACTTTCGTGATTAGAAGGATTGCTTTTACAGGGATTTCCCTATAAACTAGCAAACAAAATTATTGGGAAACTCTCAGATAAAGACCTTTTGTCTCAAGCAGGAAATGCGATGTCTGTCAACGTTATCAAGGCAATTTGAGAGATGTTTCAGAGTTTTAGTTCTTCTTTTTCACCCAATGGACGCTATTCAACGCTGATCACAAACCGCCAAACAAGGATTTCAAAATGAATATGAAGTTATAAAAAAGCTGAACAACTGGAAATCTGATAATATTGCTCAAGAGTGGCTTGCAGCAATGTGATATCAGTTAAGGAAACTCTGCAAAACTTTTCACTACAGAAACTGAATAAAACTTGCAAAGAGGATGGAAATAAATATGAGTGAGATAGAGTATTTATCTTATAATTATTATATCAATGTCCTT
>JAITQZ010000086.1 GCA_031288635.1 Candidatus Peribacteria bacterium
TTTTTTTATTTTCTATTTTATATCAATGTCAGAGAAAACTTCTACTTCAGAAGAGGTAAATATTAAACAGAAAAAATTAATAGCTACATTGCTTGCACTCTTTCTTGGATCATTTTGAGTACATAGATTTTATTTATGACAAAATGATAAAGGTTTATTATATTTACTGTTTTGTTGGACATCTATACCATTTATAATTAGTATAGTAGATGTTATAAATTTCTTATGTATGAACAACGATACTTTTAGAAGTAGATATTTATTATCAAAAGAAGAGAAACAGGAATTAAAAATAATAAATGATAAGCTGAAAGATTTGTATAGCGAAATAGATAAATATTTAGAGAATTGAAATTTTTCAGAAGAAGTAGAAAATAATATTCTGAAAGTATTTGATTTAGCAATATCTGAAGAGGAAAGAAATAAAAATCCTTATTATGTAAAAATTATTAAATCTAAATTTGTTAGACTTGTATCACTAGGTGAGATTCCTTCAACCCCAAATAATCCTATTGAAGCATCTCTAAATCTACAAAAATGAGAGTCTATAATACGAGTTTTTAATAATGTAGATTATTCTTTAATGGTGAATAAAATTCGTTATGAATGAGGTTCTAGTTGAGTAAGTTTTAGAATTGCTAAATGAATATCTTTTAGAACAGGCTCATCTAGGTGAGAGGCTGTGAAACATTTAGAAAAAAAACATATATCAACATGAGACTTCATTATAACACAAAAACATATATACTTTTCAAGTCCTATAAAAAGTTTCAAGATACCTTTTTCTAAAATAGTTTCCTTTCAGTTTTATAATGACTGAATATCAATTCAGAGAGATAACCACAAATCTAGTCCAGATATATTTCAAAACAGTGATGCACGATTTCTAAATAATCTTTTTCAGGTTGTTGTTAAAAATTTTTGATAATTTTATCTCTATTTACCATCTATTATCATGACTGAACAAACTACTGAAAACCCCCCAGTAAAAAAGAAAATCTCAGGGAAGAATATTGGTAAATGAGTATTGTTTTGATTTATAGCAATAATGATTTTATGAAGCATTGTTTGATTGTTTAATAATGTATCAGAACCTCCTAAAACATCAGTAATACAAAACACTAAATTTGTAGATTCAGAAGAAATTCAGATAGAAACAACACTTAAAGATAAGATATTATCCGCTCTTGCGGATGTTTCTATCAATGAAAAATATCTTCTTAGTTGATATGTTGATGAAGTCGCTTGTGTAAATGACGATTGTACTCAAATAAGATTCTGACTTACGGAACTTCCAGATTGGTATAAGGAATTTTCTACTTCTGAATCATCTCGTCTGATAGCTTCTATAATTCTTTATGCTGTGGCAGGAGAAACAGAAAACAAAAATACATTACAAGTATCTATTTATATATCCAGCAAAATTACAATTCGTTGTACAAAATGAGCAGGTGCAGAAATAAAATGTAATGATAACCTTTAATAACTTTCTGTTCTCGTATGATACTTTAATTCTGATACAATCAGATCTCATATTTGCTGAGCATACTCCTCGTTATCTCCATATATTGTAGGAGCAATATTAACTATAATAGTCTGTCCACTACTTGTAAGCTGATTTGCTACATTTTCTTGTTGAGCTCTATTCAAGATAAGTTCTCACGGTGATACCCTCGCTAATACATTATCAATTCCAGCTGTTCATTGCACGATCCCACCTGTAGCAAATTTAGGAACTTGTATCATACTTGCTGTTCCTCACATAGATTGGAGAGATTGTAATTCTTTAACCGTATTTTTGATTGCATTCGCTACTTGATTATAATACTCAACCATTTTTTCAGCATTATCTTTAGTTTTTAGGGTATTGTCCGCAATGGTAGCTTGGTAGTATTCGCTTGCAACTTTGTATTGTTCCATAATCGCTTGTTTCATATTCTCATAGGTAGCAACCAAATTTGTCGCCTGCACTTTTGCATCATTCAGTTCTTTGGTGAGTTGTGCTTTCTTCTCTTCGTATTCTTGTAGTCTTTGTGCTTTTCTTTTTTGATATTCTTCAGCTTGTCTTTCAATTTCGGTCATGTCGTTCAGTCTTACAGCTTCACGGTAAGCGGCGTCTAAATCGGTTTTAATCCAAGCTAAATTCTCATAGGCTGATTTCTCTTCTGATAATTGTTTTTCAAGCTCTTGCAATTTTACCATATCGCTAGAGGTCATATCTTCCTTTTTTCTCGCTTCTGATATTTCTTTTTCTAAATCTTTTATTGTTTCTGCTTGTTTTACATAGGATTGTGCAATACCTAGATCATCGGATGCCTGATCTTCACTAAAATTCAAATCTAGATCACTCATAGATTTCTGGATTTTTTTAATATCTTCTACCATAGAGAGAGCTTGTTTCTGAACATTTGTTTTTAATTCAGAGAGTTGTTTGTTTACATCAACACTGAAATTATTAAAAGAGTCTGCCATTGATTGAGCAACATTCTTTGCTGCACTTGTCACAGAAGATTTATTTTGCTCCAATCCAGAAGCAAACATCTTGATAAAGTTTGGAGCTCGTTTGTCAGAATCAGATCATGGTCAAAGTTTTGTTGGAGAGGAAAATCAAAGGAAATCCTTAACTGTTTGTGCGATTCAACTCACAGATTTTTTTACATCTTCTATTTTACTTTCTATTCAATCCACAAACATAGCAACTAAATTTCATCCCCATTCTATTGCAGTATTTATCAAATTTTCGAAAGAATCTACAATAAAAACTACCGTATCGTTGAATATCATTTTTAGTAATTCCAATGCCGCCCCCCAATCTCAAGTAAAAACTGCAACCAGCAAAGCTCAAATATTTATAATAGTATTCAATAAATAGCCGAGCGTTATCATTATTTGATTTATTACCCCTCCGACAATAGTAAGTAGTGCCTCAAATGCAATTTGAAAATCTATTAATACACCGGAAATTATCCAACCAAAAGCTGAGTCTATAAATTTAGATATACTTTCAAAGCTTTTCTTTAAATCTTCATTTCAACCGAATATCTTGTCTCGTTTTTCTTTTATCTTTTCTACAAAATCATCTATTTTATCTCCTACTTTTTTTACAAAATCATCTATTTTGTCTTTCATGCCTCAAAAATCATTTGCTCGGGCGATAGCAACCAAAGCAATCGCACCTGTAATCCAACCAATCGGTCAAGAAAGTATACCAATTGCAACACCTATTCATCAGATGAGAGTTGGTAATGCAAGTCATAGTAGTCATATTGCAGTAAGAAGTCATGTAACTCATACAGTTATTCATACAATAGTTTTTGTTAATTCTGGATTATCTTTCATCCAATCCCTAAGGATATCTAATAATGGGGTAATAGAATCCATTAATTTTCTAATTTCTGGTGCAAACATCTCTCATAATGTCATCACTACACCATCTAATGCCCCCGTCATATATTCAAAAGATCCCGATAAGTTATCCAACTGAGTTTTTGCCATATATTCAGCCGTACCACCAGAATCTTCAAGCATCTTTGTATATTCTGCTAACTTTTCTGATCATTCACTTAAAAGAACAGAAAAATTGGTTGTAGCTTCCGACCCAAACAGCATATCTAAATACATTTGTTGTTGTTTTGTATTTAATTTTCAAAATGCTTTTTCCAGTTGTTGTATTGTATTAACAATTCAAACAAAATTCCCTTTAGTATCATATAATTTTAATCATAATTTAGAAATTGCTGTACTAGTTTCTTTAGATGGATTAGCTAATCATGCAATAGCCGTTCTAAGTGTTCTAGTTGATATACTTCCTGATAATCAAGCATTTGACAATAAACCAATAGTTGCAGCCGTTTCCTCTATACTAATCCCAAGATCATGAGCTTTAGGTCAGATATATTTCATTGCATCATCGAGTTCTAACAGACTTGTTTTGGATGAGGTTACTGTTCTAGCTAATACATCTACATATCTTCCAGTATCTGACGCTTCTGCTTTAAATTGCCCCATAACATTGGTAACTATTCTAGCAGTTTCTCAAAGATCTGTCGCAGAACCAGCAGCCAAATCCATTGTTGCAGGTAAAGTTTCCATAATTCTATTTGTATCAAGTCCTGCCATTCCAAGAAACTTCATAGCTTCTGCTGATTCTAGTGCCGTAAATACCGTCTTTGATCCCAGCTCCATTGCTTGATTAGTTAATTTTTCCATATCTTCATCTGTAGCGAGTGTGATTGCTTTCACATTTGACATAGCCTTTTCAAAATCAGAAAATTGTTTTATACTATATCATACTCAAGCACTAACGGCAGCGAAAGCAGTACCAGAAGTTTTGGAAAGATTGGAAAAATGTTCTTTATTGTCCTCCGCTCGTGTTTTCAATTGTTGAGAGTAAGACTTCACCGTATTTTTACTATCTGTAACAACTTTATCAACATCCCCTAACGATTTTTTTACATCATTCAAAACTGCTGTTGCTTGGTCAATTGCTTTAATAATAATGCTGGTTTCAAGACTATCTGCCATAAGAAAAAAATAGAGTAAATTACTATTAATCTACTCTATTGCTATCATGTTTTCAATTATTAGAATAACGCTTTTAGAATTAAAAATACTAGAATCAATAAAATAATACCAATACCTATATCGAAAATACTTTTTATGAAAAGAAAAATTAAATAGAGAATTGTCTCTGGCTTTTTCTCTACTACGTTGATTTCAACTTTTTCAGCATCAATCACAAGTTTCTCCATTTTTGAATACCTAAAATAAATATGATTGTATTATAAGGATTTTTGTAGAAATAGTAAGAAAAAGTGTATTTTGATGGAAATTCTTAAATAATTAAATTACTTAGCAGGGATCTCAATTCAATTTATATCTCCAGTTAAAGTCTTTCACTCATAAGCAATACGAATAGAAGAAATTGTTGCCGTAAAATCTCAAGTAATCGAAAAAGAAAATGCTTCGCTGTCAGTATTTCAAGATAAATAAATAAATTTTTTACCTGCCGGAACAATATACGATGAGGCATTTCGTATAACATTAATCTCGCTTGTTTTATCAACTAAATATCAAGAGAATCAATAAGTCGAACCAGCCGTATAGCCATTAACTCAATAAACTGTTCACTCTGGTGCTATGAATGATTTACCTGTTGGATTTCAGTATGGTCAGATATATGTTCCACTAAAATCCCTATAAGTGGAACAAAATCGGATTTTCCCTGCTGGAACAGTATTGCTCCACGAATCTCCACTACCATTTAATCTAACATCAGAAAATAGTGTTCCTTTATAGATAATTGTATTTCAGCTTATCTCTATATCTGAGTTTCCCCCTCCCCCATCCGCAATCAGCGGAAACACAAACCCTCCAATATTAATTCCTTCTCATGCCATGCTAATAATAAGTAATGGATACTGCTTTTAATTCTATAATTGCAATCATAGGAGTAATAGTGTATGATGCATTCAGATTTTTATATCTGATTTCCCTATTATGCAGCAAAAATTGAACTTACTAACAAACTATACTGTCACGAAATGCGGAAATGAAATCTTGCAAAAAATAATTGAGGAAACTTGACTCTCTCCAGCACTTGCACTTAAGAATTATGAAGGGAAATACAAATCTGAACTGAAGATACGGAAAGGACATAATCTCGTACCTTCTATCTTGAGGAACGCTCTAGCCTCCCTCATCTCCTGAACTTCCGTAGAGACGAGCTTCAAGGCGAATTATATCGCCTTATGAGACGATGCAACCACTCCTAGTATTGCAGATGTGAAGTTAGGGAATGAGCTAATCAGAGCAGAGATAGGAGATAGGAGAGCTGTAGATAATATCGTCTACCTTGATAAGAACTTCGGTTCTGAAGAAATAGGAGGATTGACAATATTAGAAGTAGGAGTCTTTGTCGATGGAACGGATACAAAAGACAGCTGATACCTACTCTCACACATTAACATCAATGAGACTATGCAAGCATTAGAGAATCTCACTATCAATATCACTTTAACCGTCGCTTAACTATGCCAAGAATTCACTCGCAAAACCGATCACCGAACGAAACCATATCATCCAAGAGATTACAGGATATTAACCTTGACCTTGATGACATTTTTGCCGTATTAGATCCTAGAAGTATACAACCCACAAGGGACGAACAAAAAAGACTTACGAAATTAGAGGATAGTCTGGGGAATGTAATCAACTTTGATCGGAGCGATTTCGAAGAGGACAATTTACTCTACATTCAGAGAATAGGAGACACAAAAAAGTATGCCGTTACTTATGATGGTGATGGTATGGTGATTGATGTGAATTACGCATAAGTTCAGATTTGAACGTTTTATCCATTACTTATTATTACTATGATTTGAGTTAACTTTGATTTACAAGGAGGAGCTGGGGGGTGAAGTGATTCTTGGGATATTAAACAATCCTATTGATTAACGGGATTATTAAATTGATTGGAAGATATTCCGGTAAGGAATATTAATAAATGAATTTTTTTTAAGTCGCTTACAACGAATCCCTCCCGAGATACAACAGCAATAGAAATCATAAATTACCAATGACACGATTATTCTATTATTGGAATTTGAGGAGTCTTTTATAATCCGAAGTTTTGACAAACTTGAGAATGACCGTTAAATTTAGTAAATTATTTGAGATGATCATCCGATAATACGAGATACGAGTATTATCATTGAATTAAATTATGAACTTTTATTGGGTGAAAAAAAATTATTAAGTCGTTAATGCAATTTGATCGAAGAAATGTAAACTGATATGGTGCTGCTGTCTTGTTCTGTGATGTATATGATTTAGTTGTTAAGCATTCGGATGGAACATTAACAACCATAAATCATAAGGCACCAATACCTACAGATATAAATAATACCGAAATATATCTATATACAATAGACAATATAAATTATACCACTAAATCTTGAGATGTTTTGTATCTTCTACGGCATTTAGAGACTGTCCATTATAATGGTGGAGCTTGAGAACATACAAACCAATTAAGATTTGACTGATTGGGGAATGAGGATAATTACTTATCTCAAATTGCGAGTTTTCATCCTTTTATGTTCTTAACTAGCTAGCTTCCGCAAAATCCGCAACCCCTACATTCTCTATCACTTCCATACTCATATCCTCCAGCCATACATTCCCGAACTCAACCACTCCCTCAAATCCACTTGCGACAAATTCCAGTTCATACCGACTTCCAGTAGCAATAAAAGTCTGCCCGATATTGCGGTATCGGTGGGTTTCTATCGTATCGGTGAGGACTTGGGTTGCTACTTCAGTTCCTCCAACTCTCTGTGCATACTCGTGAATTACGACTTTAATTTCTGCACCCGTTTCCGTATCGGTAATCATTTTTTTAATCCAAGCGGTTAATCTATAGTCAGCATTGGGATTTAGTTTGTATCTGTACCTCGAAATTACGGAAACAGCACTTGTTGCTCTATCCGTAAGGGAGAGTTGCAGAGCAGAGTGGTCATTATATGCACTATCCTTGATAAATTCAGCCTTCCCGTCTGTTATGGTTGCATTCCGCTTTGTGTGTCGGTTCTGAAATTCTCAAGTAGTATCCCTGCTTCCAAAATCAGAAAGAAATCTGAATACGTGCCTTTCTATCGTTCCCGTCTTATAGACGTTTGGTTTTATCTCAAGGTTCAGCTCGTCCAATAGGGAAATCGTCTCATCAACATTGACTACGATATATACGATAGCTTCCTCATCTACATAGAGTTTTACGCTCCTTTTCAAGAGGAGTTGCAAAAATTCGGTAATACCGAAAAGAGACGAACAAGCTGACACGGTATACTCTCGGAAGTTCTCCGCTTTCTGTTTTGCAGAGATTTTTTGAATAAGATAGGTTTCATCCAATTCTCTGCTTGGATCTACTACCTTTACGAAATCTCCTACTTTCAAATTATCGACATTAGTAAGAAAATTCACCGTAACTTGCGGGTTTTTGTATAAATCCACTTCACTCTTGGCACGCATAAACGCCTCTTCGTGAGTATCAATTTGTTTATCAATTATTAATGGTCAGTCAAAGACTCCATTACCTCCAGTAAGGGATTTCATTTTTGCGATACTGTTCAAATCAGCGAAGCGGTAGGAAATAGGTTTGTAGGGAAAATATTGCCTTCTAAAAATATCTCCACTATTGACAATAAATCCTGTTGCTCCGAGCTTTACGATTTTTTCATTAAAGTTAAAAAGGAAGTCAAAATCTTCTGGTTTATTCAGTCCCTCAACTCCCACTGTCCTCTCATCTCGAGAACTTCCCGTATTCGTAGATACAAAAACTTTCAATCCTGAAGGTTTGTAGTCTAGTCTTCGGCTTGTCTCCTCTCCGTCAGATACTTCGTCTTGGGTATAGAGAATAGGTTCTGGAGCCTCTGAACCAACTACATATTGTCTATTCTTTAAGTCAATCGTATCTACTGCAATGGAGAGACTACCGAACTCTTGATTGTCAGGCGATACTTCAATAGCTGCTACATCTTCTCCTTGTTTGGTGAAGTAGTTAATTTCGCCTTCATAATCCACATATCGAAAATCTCCCTGCATTTTCGCCAAGTCCTCAATAACATCAGAAGGCTTCCTATGGTTGATACGAACATCTTTGAATTTATAACTACCTCTTATTGCTTCCCCAAGCGTAAAACTTCCCGTTGTGGCACTCATTTCATCAAAGTGAATGTCGTTGAGGTGAATATCAGCACTAGCGTCAATCTCTATCTGAATCCGTCTGCAGAGGGTTAAGTCTACCTCTCCGATTTCGGTGGCGTTCTTATACAGCCAAACGCTCTCCCAGTTCCGACAGTCCTCATATTCCGATCCTATCTTCTCAATGTTCCATTCAAGGTAATTATCCTCATCTTGTCCAATCCTCACCTTCATCGCTCTCATTTTGTATCCCTCGTCTTTTGCAATCTTCCGCCGAAAGCGAAGATGGGTATGCCCCGAAATATCAGTAGTAGGAATCGTCTTGGTTCGTGTAGCTTTCCCCGCTCCATCTGTTGAGGTTGCCATTGAATAATTCCCGCTGATACGGTCATCGTGGTCTGGAGTCATTGGGTCTGCCACTCCTCACGGGGTTCGTGCAGTCTCGAAGGGTTCTATGACGATCTTGTTGTCTGTTGATACAAATTCATAGAGGATACGCCCCATAATTTCCCTCATATACTTATTGATAAAGATTTCCTGAATATTCTCTCTATCTAAACGATACTTATAGTCTACACAAGAGATTGAGTAGGTTCTTGCATTGCTATAAAACTTCCCTTCCTGTTTGTCTGTAATACTTCTAATTTCTCCAGCAAAAAATCTGACAAGTACCTTCGTACTTCTAACCAGAGTAAAATTCAGCTCTCTTTCGAGGGTGATTTTATTATGTTCATAATCAATATCAGCAATCTTATTCCATTCGTCATCCCTTTGTCCGTCTCAAAACCTTATCTCCATTCCTTTCATCAGCTTTTTACTTTCTGTAAAAAGTTCTTCCACGAAAATCTCAATGTCTCCACCGTCTGCATCTTGTGCCAGTCTGGTATACTCCCATATATCTATTCTCTGTTGTTCCAATGGTCTGTTTTTGAATGCAGAAAATTTCAGCGTATCGGATCTATTATTGAGCTGTTGAGTTCTGGAGAGGGTGGGGAGCTTAACATATTCAGTATAGTCTACATCACCAATTTTTACGAGGAGCATTTTTTTAATCAGGGAATAAATCTGATTGCAGTATACGGTTTTCCCCCCATATTTTCCATTACAAAAATCCCGCATTACTGCGGGACGAGCTGACAGGTATGTAATCCTATGACGGCTGATAAGTTGCTGCAGGCTTATTATTCCATACCGTGAATTTGATGGTTTCCCCAGTATCTATATCTTCTAGACAAAGCCCTGTTGCATTCTCGGTCAAGAGTCCACCGCTTGCGGTAGGGATTTCTTGTGTTTCATATACAAAACGATAGATTTCAATTTCGATTTTGTAGGTTTGGTGGTTCGTGTCAGTAGGAGAAATGATATTACCGTTATCAATCGTAATGATGAGAGCTTGTTCTTCCTTATTCCTGAAGATGTCTCTGTTCATTAAGTTATTGAAGAGCATTTCCGCATCAAAGGTATAGTCTCCTCCCGTCTCCTTGTTCACATTGTACTTCGTTCCTGAATTGCTCTCGATATTGTTCGCAACGTTCAGCGTCAGACTATTCACATCCATTTCTACTCCAGCTCTTGCCTCTTCAATCGTGTCCCCGATTTTGATTTTTACATTCTTCAGTCCGAAGAGTTGAGGCGTTCCGTATCCGATAGCTTTTTGAACAAGTTCAATCTTGGTCTTATTTGTTACAGTGAATCCAGTTCCTGATACACTATTGAATGCTACGACATCGTTATCATAATCTACATACTGCACAAGAACCTCTTCATAAACTCCCGTCTTTCTAGCATAAAAGCGTACGGTATCACCAGCAATCAATCACTTTACTTGTCCTGTCTTGAAAAAGAACATAGCGAGTTTTTGTAACGTTCCCGATGGAGTTCATGGATTGGTAGCAATCTTGATGGTGAAGCTATTCGTATTGATAATGCTTGCCACTCTGAAGATTCCTGCTGGAGTTCCTGTAATCCTGATAATATCATTAACTGCCAGTCCGTGAGCGGTAGCATTGATGGTCAGCGTTCCATCGCTGAAACTTCCGCCTGTAATATTCACACTACTTCCTTCAGCACTTTCGTCAGCTCTAAGGAAGGCAACATCAAATTGTCCGTATGCGATAATGTTATTTTGTAGGGTAAGGATACCTTCTTGAATTGCTAATGCTATCGAATTATACAGACAACCGAAGCTCCTTCTTACAAAGGTATTTTGTCCGCTAGGGTCGGAGTTACCGCCAATACATCCTCCTATTTTTTCTTCAATCGAGAAGCTAGGAAGTTCACAACCTCCTTTGGTGATGGTGTGCTTGAGTACACTTCCATCACCTGCAGACGATACATCTTGGGATTGGATTTTTCCCAGCACTCCATACAGTGCAAATACAGCGTCTTGAGGACTTAATTCTGTATTTTGGTCTCCTTCAATTGTCGTGTTTCCATTTACAATTGTTGAGGCATTATTATACCTATTTTGGATGGAGGTATTTCTTACCATTTCTGTTGTTTTGAGGATGTCTCCATCTATTTTGGAGATGGGGGTATTAGTTTGAACGGGTGTTTCTGGTGTGGTCTGTACACCAATTGTTGAATACCCGTATTTAGAATTTTGTGCCATTATTATAAATATAAAGGATAAAAAAAGTCTGATTTATTTTTTATTTTTTTTCTGTTTGATTTCGTTCTTTTCCGTCTCAAAGGTAGTTCCCTCTTTATCTAGGAATTGCCTTTTTTCTTCTACTGGTTTTATTCGGGGGCTGTTTTTTACCAGAAACGTTTCTTCGACGGTAAGCTCTCTTTCCTCTTTTGGTGCAAAGGATCTTAATCCTTGCATATACTGCTTTTCGTTTGAGATGTTTACGTATTTCATAGGGATATACTTAAGAAGTAAATCATAAGATGATATTGGGGGTAATGATACAGTATGCTTCTCGGCTCTTGTATCCTCTTGAAGTATTGAGTTGATAGAAGGTTGAGAAGTTCCCTTGTATCTCATTGGACATCTGTATTAGTCAGCATTCAGGGTCTTCGTATCTCAAGCATTCATTAGCGAGGAGAAGTCCGATAATGGTATCAGGTGCAATACCCTTGCAGTTCCTTCATTCCATCAACTCAAAGAGTTCTTCTTTAATCTTCACAACATCCGCTTCTGCATTATCGTAATAGTCCTTGATGTTGATAAAGACTCCTATTTTAATTTGTGTGCCTACTCCATACGAGATATTACCAGTTGAGCTGAAGGTTGTTCCTGTTGGTTCAATATACAGAGCGGGACAATTCACGTTGGGTGCGTCCAATGGGTCTCCAACGTATACCGTCTTTATCTTCTCTGCAAGAATCGTTTGCGGATGATCTGCAATAAACTTCTTGAAGAGTTCTTGATATGCCTTAAGAATATTCATATCCGTAATGGGGAATAAAAGTCTGATGACAGCATACACTATTACCGCTATGTTTGCAATTATGGATTAAAATGAAGATACGTCTGGAATATTCTCATAATCTCCGCATTGGTTTTACTATCCAATTCAGCGAATTTCCTTTGAGGGATTATCGGTCATCCTTTGTTATGTATTCAGGCATAAGGAGCATTCCGCATAACTTTTCCTTCGTTCTTTTTCGCCGTTATCGTTACGTCAGTCTGCAGCCTTCCTGTTCGGCGGAGTGTTCAAGGATTATTCGGGGTATTCTTGTAGTACCCCCATCTGTTAGCTCTAGCTTTTTGGGTAGATGCAGAAAGTAAACTCCAAACACCACCCGTATCACTGCTTTTTTTGGAAAAATTCTCATCTGCATGCTTCTTGATGAGTTCCAATGCTTCTTGCATTGGCTGGGTCAAGTCCTTCATTTTGTCTACGGCAACGTCAAGGATATTCTTCAACTTATCGCCTCCTTGAAGTTCAAAGCTGATTTCAAGCATTAGAATTTTTCTCCTTTATAAAATTCTCTATGATGAGTCCCCTTACTGATAGTTGGTCAGCTGACAGCTTGTCCGATTCTCCTGAATTCTTTTCCTTTAGTATCGAAAAGCCTTGCTGTTCCGCTGGCAATCTTATTCAGCTTCGCATTGGCTTCATCTCTAAGGTTTCTTGCTTGTTCAAGCGTTCCTCCCATTGAATTTACTTCGTATTGCTTCATCAAGAGGTAGGAGGCTGCCAACAATCTCTCGCAACTCTCCAGATAGGATTGTGCAGTAGAATTTTTGAACTTTACATTATTATCAACAAACTGGGTCGTGTCATACAGGGTTGAGACGATGCTATGCACTTCAGAGTATGCAATACTCTGTTGCTCTTCTACCCTTGTTTGAGTGATGTTCGGATTGTTAGTAAACCCCGCTTCATCTCTTATTTTTTCTCGTGTTGAGTACATTCTTTTATCCGTAAGAAGTAAAACAGGAAGAGTAGTCTACCTACTCTCCCTATATACACCCCAGAAAGAGCGGTATTATCCAGAAGCCTTTTGGAGTTTGTCATACTCTTCTACAAGAGTATTATATTCCTCAACAAGTTCTGTATTATCCTTTGCTAGTGTGTTATATTTCTCTATCAATTCCGTGCGTTCAGCTCTTTCTTTTTCGAGCTGGTCTGTAAGGATTTTTACTTGTTCCGCGAGTTCTCCATCCAGAATGATTGCACTATTATCGGTAAGTACACCTAATTCCTTAAGGTCTTTGTAATACTTACTATCTTCGGCAATCGCTTCTCCTTTAGGGATAATCTCTCCTTTAGAAAGCTTAACTCTGCATTTAGTGACATATACCATTATTGAATATGGATAATAGGTAAAAACTAGCTTACAGCAAAGACACCGTCTAATACTCCTGCACATTTTTCATTTAGGATTTTCATATCTCTACTATCTACTACCTTAATCATTGTCTCTTGTCCATTTAGGAATCCTTGAGACTGTCCTGCTAATCCGCTAAGTTTGTATAC
Organism: Candidatus Peribacteria bacterium; assembly: GCA_031288635.1. The sequence goes on from JAITQZ010000086.1 coordinate 13,632, forward strand.
CTTGAAATTACCAACGTCAGTAAATGTGTATCCAAACGTGTTTTTCTCCCATCAGTCAGTTGAGGTATCAATTACTAATGCAGCCATCTTATTGAAGAACAGTTTTTCAAATTCTTTAGAATTTTCATCATATGTTTTTGCTCTTGGAATGAGAATTTCATTGATGTTAAATTCTTTCTTCAAAATGTCTATTACCGTACCCTCTCCCACAGACGTAACGATTCCTGTAATTCTTGCCCTCATTTGTGCATTATCACACAGCTTATTGATTACATCAGGAGCGATAAGTAATGCATTAGGTTTTTGTCCGCTTGCATCTTCTACGGAAGTAATCAGATTTCTGATGTCTGCGATAGGATCAGAACCTGTATTATTCCACTTAGCAGAATTTGCCAAGACGGTATAATTGTTGATCACATCAGCAGAAAAGGAACGAAGAGCCTGATATTCTTTTGCCAACATCATAAGCTGAAGAATGTTCTTAGATTTGATTTCGTCCAATTGGGTTTTGAGTTTCCCGTTTCCGAATCTTTTGTATTCGGAAGCAAAAACATCATCCCACAATCCATGATCCTCCAATAAGAACCTTTCACTTTCTTTAATTTTGAACCTCGCTTTATTCAGCTCGGAATACGTTCCTTTTTTTGTATCCACAATACTCATTCCCTGTACTCCGAAGTTCATAATCTCACCCGTAGGGATGGAAACCGGAAGGTTAGGAAAAATCCTATTAGCGATAAAATCTTCTGCCTTATTCCAGATAGCAAGAGCAAAGTTTGTAAGGTGGACATCATCGTGTACCTGTGTTACATCGAATTCAGAGAACTTTTCTTGATTTGCCTCTCTTCTTTGAGCGGGAGAGAGAACACCGCTATTTTTTTTACTCATGTCGTATAATTCATAAGAGATAAAATTATGCACTAGCTGGTGCTGAAGTGTATTGCAACTTCACTTGATGGGTTTCTCCTGCGATACCGTTCTCAAGTGCGATTGCTACTCCTTCACCTTCATCTTGAGGTACAAGTTTTCCTCCTGCACCGATTTCGAGTATATCCCCAACGGCAACCGTATCACTATACACGGCGATAATATTCCCTTCTGTGAATACTCCCACAGCTTCACCTTCAGCTTTAGGTCATCTCTCCGAGAGGATACCTAAAAATTTATCTCCAGCTACAGCTACCTTCACAAAACCTTCTTTTGCGGTATCTAAGGTTACCGCAAGGAATCCATCAGGTGCTGTTCCTGTGAGTTGGAAGGAAGGGTGAAATCTTCCTCTTTCTATTTTTGAGTCTGCCATGTTGTTAATCAATAATAAGATAAAAATTACTTATAAGTTTCTCTGTAGATTTTTGTTGCTTCCGCATAATCTACACTTTTTTCAGCTTGAATTTTTTTAATAGCTTCAACCATATTTTCACTAGATACATCTTCCTTACTTCCCACCTCTTTGAAGGCAAGTTGAAGTTTTGTATCAATTCCGTAAATTAGCTCTTTGAATTGCTTTTTCTGCTCTTCATTGAGCGTGAGATGGAATTTAATAAAGGCTTCTTTTTGGGTTTCGGAGTTGAAGAGTCCTTTCTTATTTTTCTCTGAATAAGCGAATCTCTCGTTGAATAGTTCTTCAGTGTCCTTCCTATCCAATCTCGCTTTGAGTTCTTTATTTTCCTTCGCAATTTCCTTGAACTCTGCACTTTCGGTAGGCTTTGGGTCTTCTTTCCCTTCTCCCTCTCCTTCGCCTCCCTCTTTTACTGATTCTCCTTGTGTTGGAGTGGTAGTTGCTGGGGCGGTTGGCTCGGTTTCAGGTCTAGCGGTTACCTCGTCTACTTGTGTTTGAACTTCAGCTTTTTCAGCTTCTGGAAGTTCATTGAATGTTGTCTGTACAGCAAATTTTTCACTGAAGGAAGCTATTTTCTTATCTTTCATTCCTTCAAGGAGTTTTTTAAGTTTTTCCATGTGAGTAATTTCATTAAATAAAAAGGTTTTATGTGAGTCATCCTGTCTTCCGGCTGATTCGTTCGCAATAATACCACTCATCTCTTTAAAGAATGGTCTATTCGTGAATCCTCCTCCAATCAGGACGTTCTCGTAAGTAATTCATCTTTCTTCGTCGTACCATATCCAACAAATCTCAGGAGAGAAATACTTGTATGATCCTTTGGAAAGAATATCTGCACCGAGTTCTGTTAATTCTATTTTTGCCCGAAGTTCTGTGTCTTTATTTTTAGTATAGAGTTCCTTATATCGCCCAAGTGCCCTATGGTCTGGATCGTGATTCTCGTCTACCGCAATATCTATTCCTCTCACCTTGTTATCAAAGTTCCTCTTCATCTCTAGGATGTCTGCAGTATCCACCGTGAAGGGTCAATAGTCAGGATGGTCTCGTTCACCAGTCTTGAGAATCTGTATCTCTACAATCTCTCCTCCTTTCACATCCTTTAATTCATTAAAGATTGTGAAATATCTGATGTTCTTTAGTAATATTTTCTTCATTTACCTCGAACAGAAATAAAAGTCTGATGAGGGTATACACTATTAAGTGTATGTTTGCAAATATTAGGTTTTTCATTTTAATGCTTTGTTTATTTGATTGATTCTCTTATTGTTGGCGTCAATCCTATTCTGATATTTTCCTTCAGTTTCATATTGCTTGTTCTTCTCTTCCCTCTCTCTTACTTCATCCTGTAAGATTTGAATGGCGGGACTTCCTTTTTGAATATAGGGACGGATTAAGTCTTGAGAGTTGTTAATATCGGTAGTAGCAGGGATAGATTTTGGTATACTTCAAATTCTTGGCTTGTAGGTGGTGTCATAGGTAATTGCTACCCATCTTGAACGACAATTATAATGCTGTGGAGGAGAATACAGATAGTATTCAGCAGAACCCGCTTTTACAGTTCTCCCATCAAGAGACAAGCACCTATCTGTTGTATGTCCGTCAATGATTGCTGAATACTGAAATCAGTAAATCATATCAGCATACGCTTCTCGGGTTGAGCCAAGTCCTGTATTCACCGTGCCAGAGACAGAGAGGGTATTCACATAGTTCAATGCATTATCAATCTGTTTTTCTAGTTGTCCTCTTACTTCATTCAATACCTCCAGAGCAAGCACATTCTCAATCTTTCCGCTCGCCTTCCCAATTTGTTGGGCTACTACACTTTCGGCGGTTGCTCCCATATCGTCAACGACTTTATCCGCCATTGATTTCGCTTCCATTGTAAGATATGCCTTCTGGGAGGCGTTGGTGGCTGGTGTTGCTACTCCGAGTTCTTCAGCTGCGGTATTTTTTCCAAATTCAAAGGATTGTTTCCTTACTTCGGCAATGAGATTGGTCAATTCCTTCGAGGTGGTTTTTATACTTGCGAGCTGTGCGAAATCGTTATTGTCCAGAGCTTCCTTCACCTGCTTAATTATCGCTTCTTTCTGCTGGTCGGCAAGTTTTTTGAACTCGGAAGAAAATCCACTCTCTAAGCTGGTAAGTTTCTCTTCGTATCTTTGTCGGTTCACCCCCTCTTCTACAAAGGTAAGAGGGCGGTAAGAATTAAATTCGCTGTATCTTTTTGGCTCTTGAAGTTTTTTAGGATTTGATATTTTTTCGGTCATTTTAACTATATTCAGAGGGTATACACATTCATAGAAAGGGTTGGAATGATTGTGATGTTCGTGAGCTTCTACACTTCACGGAGTAGGTTCAGTCGGAACGGTGGTAGGTTCAGCATTCTCTTCTTTTTCAGGTAGTCCTAGCTGATCTCTGAACCGTTGTTCCGTGTTGGTATCTGGAGTAAGAAGCCTTGCATTGCTAAGCACTCCGAATACTTCAGAGAGAGCCTTTCGGTCTACGTCTCCAATCGTTCCGTAGCTTAATTCAGGGTAATTCTCTTGCTTACCGAAATTGAAGTCTACGAGGAGGGGAATAAGTGTTGAGTTAATCACTCCACAAATTTGCTTGACGATAAATTCTATACTTGAAAGAAAAAGGTTCTCTCCCTGTTTAGCCATTCCATAGCTTCCTTTCTCCGAACTTCCTAACTTAAGGAAGGTTGCAAGCATAAGGTCTTGGATTTCTGCACCTTTGTCTTTGATTGTCTGCCTGATATGTTGAGCCTGCGGAATATCCATATTGGCAAACTCAAAATCTATCTCGTTCTTATTTCAGGGAAAGACAATCGTATTATCATTCCCGACTTGGAAGTCTACCACATTTTTTAGGTAGGTGTCTTTTTCTTCTTGGGTTAATCCCTGGGGAACTCGGACTTTTCTAACTCCTTTGAATTGATTCTCGTATCCGATCAGCTCGTATTCTTCCAGAGCTTTCTTTGCTATCCAGCTCTTCCCAGCGTGGCGGAGGAGAGAAATTCCTTCATAATTTTCTCCCTCTTTTCCGAAAGTGAAAACAAGCAATTTCCATCAAGGGATTTCTTTCATCCCTCATTGATAAGGGGCATTCTGGGTTATTCCGAATGCTCCATCTGATGTTTCTCGTTTGTAGATAGTTCTGGGAAGCCTGACAGCAAGCTTATCAATAATAATTCCTTGTTTATCTTGTTTGAGAATGATTTCAAAAACCGATACTCCATCACGAACCATTTTAAGGCATTCGTACATAAATTGGTTTCGATCGGGTCTTTTCATTCTCTTAAATAAACAATCTTCCACGAAATCGGCTATCTTCTTATCCTTGTCACTTACGATTTTAGTTTCCTTATCTATATATCACTTCACGTAAAAGTCAGTTGATAGGATAGGGGCTTCAATAACATTGATTGCCATTGCACACTTGTCATCCGATCTATACATTTCATCGAATGTTTCGTATTTTTGCACTCCCTGAAAAAGGCGATTGTATTCCTCCATCAATCGTCCATTGGAAATTTTCGTACCACTCGCACCATTCACGAGATAGAAATTGGGTGCTTTGGGTTCTTGATTATTTGGAGTTTCTCCAAAAAATTTTTTAATTCCGTCTAGTAGTGCCATAGAAGTAGGTAAGTGATTAAAACTTACCAGACAATACACTATTACGTCCATATTTTCAATTTACTGCCCTTTTTTCAAATTTTTTCATCTGTGTTTTAAGTTCCTTTATTTCTGAAATTTCCGTCGCGGAAGCGGGGGTAATAAGAATGATGAATGCATCCGATGGGTCGTCGTGCTTAACGTTCGGAAAGTGGGTAAGATTATGAACCGTCTCTCTTGTTCCTTCTTTGTTGAAATGAACCTTATTAGTAATGAACCATTCGTTCTCTCTCATTTTGGTTACTTTGTCTTTTGTAGTCTGTATTCCTATTACCGCTAATCATTCCTTCTTAAGTAAGGATATGAGAACATCCCCACCGTTGTTTTTTTCCACCTTTACAAGCGTACAGCCTCGCTCGTGATAGAGACTTACAATCGTCTTTACGACATTAGTAAGCTCTTTTTCTTTTCCCACAAGTTTTTTTTCTCCCTCAACAAAATATTCTTTGCCGTTCTCGGTTCTCATTTCGGTTCCTATACAGATAGCAAGCCAATCTGATTGGGTAGATTCTGAAAAGGCGGTATCTATTCCCATCATTCTTCTACAACGGAAGTTGAACTCAAAGACTGAATCATAGTTAATCATATGCTCTTTGATAATAGTATCGCCCGCGAGATAAGGGATAAGAAGCTGATTTTGATTAAATCAGCCTTCTCAATCTTTCGACTTTAGGTATTCCAGAGAAACGAAAGGGGAAATCTTGTTGCTCTCGTATTGTTCCCAGAACTGCTTGTTCTTCTCTTCTGCTTCCTTCTGGGTGTGTACGAACCTGTCTCGTGTAAACTGTCCGACTGTTCCGTACGGTTGATTATCAACGAAACATATACCTTCTGAATGGATATAGGAAGGTATACGGAAGTAAGATCGTCTTGAATTATAGGTTGTTCAAAATTCTTGTTCTAGTCTGGGAATAATCCCATCTTCTGCGATAACATTCCCCAGCATAATAATCTGAGCATTTCCCCCCAGTCCTCATCGGTTTTGTCATCTAAGGCGAAGATAATTCTTTTCAATAATATTCTCATTCGCTACGCTTTCATTGGTATCTACGTCATCACCAACATACAGGTCTGGTCTGTGGGTGATGTTGTTAATCTTATGATTCCATCCTCTCGTTGAGGTGGTAAGGGAACTTGCTTTTAGAAAAGCTCCGTTACGAAAATGGATCTGTTTTATGTTAGCTGTTTTTTTGTATTTTCCCTTATCTAATTCGCTGTCGTGCAGTAATTTTCCATAGATCCTTTTTATTTTTTCATTCTCTTCAAAAACATTTCTGATGTCATAGATTCTTGTTTCAGCATCTAATTTGTTAAATGCCGATCGTATGATGAAATGTTTTTTTTTGGCACAAATACACCAAATGACATAAGCAACGGCAAGTTGAGTCTTGATACTCTCGCGATGTCCGATAAGGAGGATGTTTTTACCCTCCTGAAGTCTTTGTTTGTATGTTGTGTGTCGGGGAGCGTGGGGATAATAGCATTCCTCGCTGAAGATATAATTGTAGAATTCATCAAAATCGTTATCAAAAAGTTCTCTAGCGGTTCTTGGATTAGAGAGGAGTTTCTTTTTCAAAATGTTCTTTATTTTTT
>JAITQZ010000022.1 GCA_031288635.1 Candidatus Peribacteria bacterium
TTGTGCATATTTTCTTTCAATATCAAATATTTCTAACTGATAAGGTCTGGCTCTATGATATTCATATTCAGAAACGTCTAACTGAAAACTGATATTATTTTTCAAAGAAGTTGCTTTTGCAAATGCATACTGAAACATTTGGTTTCCTAATCCTCATTGAAGTTTTACAGTCAGCATTATTTAAGAAATAACTGATAAAAAGCTGTAAGCACAAAGGCTATTTTTTTTATACTTCGTTCTTTTAGTCTATATGAAGCATTTTGTTTATTTGACTTTATTTGATTTATGTCAATTCTCTTTGTTTTATCCTTGATAAGAATTTTCATCTTAAAAGGAATAAATCAACCTTCAGGATAGAGATAACTAGGATTAAGCAATCTGTAATTAGTATTCATATATATATACTTATTCAGATGGCTTTCATCATGTCGTACCGCTACAAGATTATTTTTCAAATCTTCATCAGTATTTTTGGCTAATACTTTGCACATTCTGAGAAAATCTTTCGTCTTTCCACCATTTAATGCTCCTTGTACATATACATCACCTTTTCATTTAGTAATATATGCTGTGGAAAGTGGATTCCTTTCATAGGGAAACTTTATATTCTTTTTATTGTAAAAATAGGGATGTTGTGCAACGACAATTCTTTCTTCTTTTGGCAAAATTTCTTCTCAGATTTCTGTTTTAATCTCAAGATTTGCATTCATAAAGAAGAGATAGTCCATTTCTTGAAGTTCTGACTCTTGTGACAAGAAAATATGAAACCTCTTTAACGTATTGTTTGGTCGTCCTAAATTCTCTTGGTAAAATTTATGAATTCTATGATTTTGATATTCGTCGAAAATTACTTTTGCATCAGTTCGGACAAAGTAGTGGATTTCGTGATTTTTCAAAAGATACTTTTCACAACTGAGATAAAAGTCTTTTCGGAAGATGTCGTACTTTCCAGTACAGATGTAGAGTATTCCTATTTTCATATTTTTTGAAAAACAGCTAAATAGTTCATTGATAAGTGAGGTTTTTTACATATATATATCACTATTTGTTCAATGCTTTTACGAGGGTTGAGATGGATATAATCTATCAATTTATATCATTTTTGAATATTGAACACCAGCTGGAAAATGTCAATCCGTACCGTATGGTCTATATTACCGTATGGAAGATATTTATGAAGAAATACTTGCGAAAAGTAATGTAAACCTTGGGGATTTGGGGTAGAGATAATAAAAAGACCGTCTTCTATCAATAATTTGTGGAGGCGAGTAAAGAATATTTTATAGTTATCAAGATGCTCTATTAGTTCTCCAGCAAAAATAATATCAAACTGACCATATTTTTCTAAAAGATAAGAGATGAAGGTTTCATCATTAATATCTCATATCTCTATATCTCCTTTGATACGTTTTGCATCTTCTATAATATCCACACCAATTACTTGTTTTCCAAGTGTAAGGATTTCATCATGTTGTTGATTATAATTAGCTATATCGTGATTGAGACATCCAATATTGAGGATTTTCTTTCCCTTGAGATATTTTTCGCAATACGAAACTCTTCTCTTATTGTCAATAACTTTTTTAGTATGCAAGAGAGAGTAAAGTTCTGGATTTCTAGAAAGGAAATCTTTATAAGGTAAGTACATAGTCTTTATTAGTTATAGAGTAAAACTTGGTTGTGGTACAGGAACCAGCATTTTTTTGCGAGTTTGAAATGTAGATATCTTCTCTTTAACTCGCTCAGGAACTAATTTTGTGATAAAATGATATATATATCATTTTTTATTTTGCATATTTTTTCGCAAAAACTGATGGTAAATAGTTTGAAAAGGGAGTATAGTATTTGGATCTGTATCAGTAGTAAGTTTTTGGGAAATAACGAAAATCATACTAGATCATTGGAAAGTAAGACTGTAATTGGATATGCCTGCATCTGCAACCTCTTTGATATACTTCCATCATCTCCAATACGTAAAACATTTTGTCTTATATCAAAACTCTTTTGCAAAAGTGCGATAGAAAAAATCTGGAGAAAATTGATAAAATCCGTGATTGCATTGATTATTCATTGGTAAGACTGCTAGATAGTAGCCTCAGATTTTTAGGAGATTTTTATAGTTGATGATTGCTTGTACGGGATTATACATATGTTCAGTACTTCCACCGTCAAAAACAATATCAAAGTTTCCTAAGAGTTCTTTTTGTTTCAATGGAGTATTGAAATCGTGTGTATACGTGGGATTTTCATAGTCGGAATAATCTATAGATACCACCTGTTTTGCTCATAGAAATGTAAAAAGATTTTCTGCGTAGCTTTCTTTTTGCGCTCCAAGTTGGTTACACTTTTTTTCCGACATATAATTGGTTTGTCTTCCAATCATTACAACTTTACTTCCTTTGATAAGGGATTGATTAGCCTGTAGAAAGCTAAATTCTTTGGTAGTAATTCACATGTTACTATTATTAAGAATTAAATAATGATATAAGGCTGATCCAAATAAATTTCCATATACTAAATTTTTTTCTATATCGCTTATAATGTAATATTGTAAAGTAGGGAATAGCTGCTATGCCTCCTATAACTCAATACATTCTTTTGAAGACTTTGATTCTGGCAATGATGAGCGATTTTCTGTATACAATACCACTACTCTCACTAGGATGGATGACGATAGGAATATTTCTGTGAATAAGGGAGAGTCCTTTATCTCGGCAATTTTTCAAAAAAATCGGTTCGTCTCCTGTATCTCGTTTCGTTCCTAGACCGAAGTTTTCATCAAACCAAATATTGTTGTTAATGATTGATTTTCTCATAAAGGTAATCCCTCGAATAGGAATCTTTCCAATGGAAAATACAGAGTGTTTTCCATCCTTTTTATAGTAGTGTGGTTTTCCCAACTCATCTACTGCCTGAAAAGTAACCACGTCGCTGTGATTTCTCTCATATACTCGTAGAATATCTTCTTCAAATCCAGGGACAAAGTGCAAATCATCGTCGCAGATATGGCAAATGTCAGCAGTTGCGTGTTTGAGGAGGTTGTTTCTATTTTTGCAGAGTCCTTTGTCGTACATATAGACATATTTTACTTTCTTTCCTAGCTTTTCTTTTTCTGGAGTCCTTTCATCAGTGATTTGGTGGGAGATGATTATTTCATCTACGTGAGTAAGCTGAGGCAAAAGCTTTTCTTTTACCCTCTCAATGCCCTCGTTCATAGTGTTGATTAAAATACCCAAAGTTAGTTTTTTTTCGTTCATTTTTTGTATTCCCGTAATTGAAATAAAAACAGTACCACAACATCAGGCACAAATAACAAACATTGCTCGCATAATTGATATACTCTATCCGAAAGACTAGCTTTCAATCCCAACTTCATATACTTCTTTTGTAGTCTAATCGTATTTCTCAAGGTCTGTTTTAACTTATCCGATTTGCTCTGTCCTGTTCTCACTCTATATCTTATCAAATCGTAGTGCAGATTTTTAATCTTATATCCTGCCAAAGCAAACTTTAACCACACATCATAATCTTCCCCATAATTCAGTCCTGCTTCATATCCTCACACCGCTAAAAAGCAATCTTTCCTAAACATTGCTGACGGATTAGAAATCGGCGACTTTTTCAAAATCACGGTGGGAATATTGTCGCTATATTTTCTCTGTCAGATGACTCTCGACTCTTCATCAATAATGAGATTATTTCAACTCACAACGGCATACTCTTCGTGCTTCACGAGAAAGTCATACGCTCGTTCCATCCTCTTTGGTTCACTAATATCATCGCTGTCTTGGGTACAAATAAAGTTCGTAGTAGCCAATTTTATCAATTTATTCCTTGTATAACTAATACCCTGATTTTTTCCATTCCTGACCAACTTTATTCTCTGGTCTCTTTTTACATATTCCCCCAAGAGTTCGTAGCTGCCATCAGATGAACAGTCATCAACAATGATAAACTCAAAGTCAAAAAAAGTCTGATTGAGAATGCTTTCAACTGCTTCGCCGACCCGTCTTTCGGTATTGAAAACAGGCATAATTACAGAAACAAGCGGTTTCGTCATAATGAAAAATGAAAGGTATAAAGCAACCAACGATAGCGGTTCCCTTTCATTTTGAAAAAAGGACACTTCGCATTTCGCCGGTTGCCACACCTTTCCACTAAGAGTTCTATATAGGATACTTCGTGTGCGAAATACGAAGTATCCGTTTTTCTACATAAAAATCTCTTTTTCAGTGGAAAGAAGATGTGGCGATTTCTGTATATAAATTTAAGGCAGAATTGCAATAGCATTTACAGTAAGTGTTCACTGATATGAAAAAGGTTGAAAATAAGCTGAAAATCCGTACAAAGAAATATGAAAGAATTCATTTAGTAAAAAAAATGTATATTAATGTCTCAAAAACGTACTTATGA
>JAITQZ010000085.1 GCA_031288635.1 Candidatus Peribacteria bacterium
ATTTTATCAAGTAAATAAAATATAAAAGAGGTAATTGACAGGGTATTATACGTTCTCATATACTTCCAAAGTCTTTCTCACGTTCTCGCTCCATGCAAATCTCCTTTCACTGATGGTCTCATATTTCCCCTGATAAAAATCAATGACTTTCTGAGCAATATCTTCTGGATTCGCCGGCTCTGCAAAATTCACCTTACCACTAACCACTTCTGTCAAAGCTGCTGCATTCGTTGCTACCAATTGCTGCCCTAAAGCACATGTTTCTGCCGCAGAAAACCCAAATCCTTCGACCAAACTTGGCACAATCACCACATCACTTGCGAGAATATAGTTTCAAAGCTGAGAATATTTCACCCCAGGAATCCAAACAATATGCTTACTCAAATGATGTGGAGTAATAAATGCCCTCACATCATCAGCTTTATTATTTGGACTTTCTGAAACAATCAACACTGCCTTAAATTCTGGAATTACTTTAATAATACGTGGCAACGCCTGAACATAGTAGAGGAGCCCCTTAGAAATTCACGGTCTTCAAAAAAATAGTCCCACATAATTTTTCTCCAATCCGTTTTCTTTTCTAAGAGCTTTTTGTGCTTCTGCTGGGAAATTTTTTCTGTCCCACAAGTTATAATCTATCCCATTATAAATAGTGAGTAATTTCGTATCTGGTACCCCAAAGGAAATCCTCAGGCTATTCTTCGTGTAGTTCGATACACAAATAAATTTTGCAAAAGGGAAAAGAAAAATCAGACGTTCAAACCATTTATAAAAAAATCCTTTTCGTCCCATAAATCTATATCGTAATTGCCCAAAGATTTCGTGAACCGTCAAGACAACCTTTTTCTGCGTGAGTTTCCCAATGATACTGGCAGGAATAGCAGCATTATAGGTCGTAGTATGGATACAATCAGCCCATTTCGCCAGCTGTATCCCTTTTGGGAGACAAAGGAAGGTAAAGTCGTATCTATTGTGTCCCACTCTATAAATTTCATAATCATCAGAAATCTTTTCATAGCTAGGAACGTCTGGTGTAAATTTGGTCGTCAAAACCTTTACTTGATGTCCTTGGGCGAGTAACCCATTCACCAGATTATCAAAGAGAACTTCCACGCCTCCCACGTGAGGCTTGAAAAGGTCTAACACAAAGAGTATCTTCATAGTATCATCGAAAAAAAATCTAAAACCTACTTTCCTCTATATGTACTACTATTATGCGTCTTCGCACCCAGTCCATCACGAATTTCAATCCCCAATCCCTGACACACTTGTACTTCAGGGATATTCCCACTAAACCTATCTCCTCCTTTTCCAAAAATAATCTGGGTATCAGGTCAGAATTTCTCTTTAATTGCTCCGGTAATCTGACGAATACTTTTACAGACAGACCCATCTGTATCCACCGAGAGCATTACCCTATCCACGGCTCTTAAGGCTGAAACTACCTTCATTCTGAATTGCTCATCTTGAAAAACTTTCTCTTTCCCTGTCTTGAGTCTGGCTTGAACATCAGAGTTGACGATAACCCATAGCTCATCTCCCAGTTCACGACAAAGCTCTAGACATTCGATATGTCCAGGATGAAGTGGATTGAAATATCACGAAGTAATGACAATAGTTGGTGGTTGCATACCATTATCTTCACTATTTCCCCTACATTTGCAAGTCGAAATAAAAAAAACCTACAAACCAAACCTACAAACCAAACGTTGAATACTTATTCCTTTTTAAGTTCTTGTTCTATCTGTTCTAACATCTCTAGATCTGCTCTATCAGCTTCTAGAGCTTCCCAATCTTTTCTTCTCTTATCAAAACTCTCATATCTTTGATCAATAATTGCTTCCATTTCTTGATGAGAAATTGCACCTTTATTCAACAAAAGTTCCCCATCATTACTCTGAATAATCTGTTCTAAATGTTCTTTCCAAAACTCAATGGTTAAAGCCTTTCTCTTTTTCACCCTTAATTCTGCGGCTTCTAAAAACACAACAACAAAACGATTTAAACTATCCAGTTCATCTTCTGTGAGATAATTTTTTGCAATAAAAACATCTTGCTTTCTTACAAAGCTTCCTTTTCGATTAGTTAAAGCCATATTGGGTAGATGTGGGTCAGCACGATTCACAATCAGTTCTGCTGCAGTTTGTCCTGTCACAGCGTAAAGAATTTTATTTTGTGCCTCAGCAAAAAATATTTGTGTGGCTTTATCGGTAGGATCATAGTTATTACTCAAGGCAAAAAGATCGCGAACTTTCTGGTAAAATCTCTTTTCACTGGCACGGATATCACGAATTTTTTCCAAAAGCTCATCAAAGTAATCAGGTCTTCCATCAGGATTCTTCAATCTCTCTGTATCAATAAGAAATCCTTTCACCATATATTCTTTCAGATTTTTATTAGCTCGTTGTCTAAACTGTACCCCTCTTTTGCTTCTTATCCTAAATCCCACCGCTAATATCATATCTAAACTATAAAATCTGACAAAATATTGCTTCCCATCTGCTGCAGAAGTAAGTATAGATTTGACATCTATATTATTTCATCATATAACATCAGTAGTCAAGCAATCCTTTATTACTGAATTTTGGCTTAACTCTCCATCTTTCAGGATGTTTTGAATGTGCAAACTGATATTCTGTTTAGAGGTAGCAAAAAGTTCTGCCATTTGCTGTTGATTCAACCAAACCGTTCTATCTTTAGCAAAAAGTGCAATAGATACCTCACCATCGTCAGTTGTATAGAGAATAATAGGTTGTTCTGTTGAAATTATTTGATGATCATTCACCATTTCCTTCAATATTTATAAGGTAAATATAGTACGACTCCAAATAGCATACTATTAAAATGGTTTATGATTGCAACACCTTTTTGACATTATAGCTATTCCCTTTAATCTCTCCTACATTTTCAAGTCAAAATAAAAAATCCTATAAACCAAACGTTTATAGGATTCTTTTAGATGTAAAACATCTACAGTTCAAAGAACTCTCACCTCTCCCTGTCCCGAAGTTGAGATGACTGGAGTCTGAAGTGGCTTTGAAAAGCGAATCTCCGATTGCCCCGAAGCACTCGCTACCACACGCTCCAATGTTCCACGGAGAGTAATCTCTCCTTGTCCCGAAGCAGTCAGTGTAGAGGAATCATTTTCCCCTTTATTAATAGCAATTTCACCTTGACCAGCGGCAGAGATCAGAGCAGTTTCACTCTTTAAACTTCCCAAAGTGAGTTCTCCGGTTTCTGCGACACTAATGTTGACAGTAGCAGTCTCAAAATTATTAAAGTTTCCATTTGCTTGATCAGAAACACCGACCACAAGAGTAGAAACAATAAGCTTTTGAATTTTACTTTCACTTTGTCCTGTAAGGTGTAAATGAGCACCAGAAGCCTTAATTGTATCAGCATGCAACTCAGATTGCCCACTGCCATGATAAATCCATGTGGAAAAAACAAAATGTCCTTCCATATTAGCTTCCCCACAGTTCTCAATCTGAACAGAAATCCCTTCAGGAACCAAAAGAACAACTCTCGGATCTTCAGGAGCTTCTTCCGATTTCCCATCAGTGTTGCCGGGATCGGAATAGCGTTTTCCATCCACGTATACTTCATTGTCGCGTACTTCAATGTTATTCCCGCGAACAACAATAGTCTCTCCATCAATGGTAATGACACTCACTCCCTTAGTAGTGTTGATATTTGTAAAGGAATATTTCTTACCTTTACTGTTTCCACCGATAGAAATGATATTTCCACCTCCAGAAATGACGATGTTATTTCCGTTTCCTTTTCCGTGCACCATGAGCGAATCTCCAGATTCCTCAAACTTTATGCTCTTAGGAGCCTGTTCAACTCGAATAAACTCATCACTTGATGGTTTAATTACTAAGTCGACAACATCACGGATGACCAACGCTTTTTTGTTAAATTTTTTTTCTTCGTTTAACATAACATTTAAATTTTTAGTTTATATTTTTACGTGGATAACTATATATATATGAATACTAAAAGTCAAGAGAAAAATCTGCCGATGAAAAGCAGGATTTCCCAAAATACTATTCCTCCTTGAAATTTTCCCTCAATTCCGTATGCTATCATCAGTTTTATTTTACTCATCATTACGTATGGCATACACACTTACCAAAGGACCTCAATCTAATTACCTCCTAGAAATCACGTTTACCACTGCTGATGTGGAACACGAAAAAGCACACGTCCTCAAACATTTTCAAGCCGATATGACGCTGGACGGCTTCAGAAAAGGGCAGGTACCTTTAGCATTGGTAGAAAAAAACGTGCAACCTGAATACCTCAAAATGAGCATCATCGAACATATCGCCAATCACAGTATCCAATCAGCTCTCAATGAATATCCTGACATCAAATTTATCGGTGAACTCTATGATTATGCCCAGAATGAAAAAGACGGGATGACGACAATTACCCTGAAACTGGATATCTACCCAGAGATAGAAATCAAAAAAGAAAGCTGGAAGAACGAAACGATTAAACCGATTTCCGTGAAAGTAGAAAAACAAGAATTAGAAGATGCTCTAAGCAATCTCAAAAAAAATTACGCTGAATATGAAGATACAGACACCTTGGCACTTGGTACCGTTTCCAAAATCGCTTTGGAGCGACTCGATAAAGACGGAAATGCCGTTGAAAAAGGAACGACCTATCTCGGAGAACCAGAATTTAAGGAAGACAAATTTCGAGAGAAAACCTTCGTAGGACAGAAAAAAAATGGAGAGATTGAAATCGATTATGCAGAAAAATCTTTGCCTGCCGTACTGCACGCAAAACCCGAAACCAAACCCGCCAAACTCAAAATGAGTATCAAAGATGTGAAAAAGCAGATTCTGCCCGAATTTACCGATGAAAATATCACAAAATTCTTCGGAAAAGAAAGCGAAGTAAAAACAGAAGCTGAACTCAAATCCTTTATCGAACAGCAAATCTACGCTCAAAAAGAGCAAACTGCATTAATCCAAGCAGTAGAAACCTTTGTTTCTGCAATTAGAAAAGACGCGATGAATGTAGTCATCCCAAAAACAATGATTGACGAAGAATTCAAATCTAGACTACATTCCCTCGAACACCGCTTTGGCAGCAAAGAAAAAGTCGAAGAATACCTCAAAGCGATGACCGACGAACAAAGAAAAAAATTCGTGGAAGATATCCAAAAAGCCTCAGCAGAAAGCCTCGAAAAATTCTTTATCCTCAATAAAGTTACCGAACTCCTTGGTATTGACATTGATTGGAATATCCAATGACAAGATTTAGCAGTTGAAAGAAAGATTTACGAACACTTCAATCCTAAAAAAGAAGAAGAAAAAGTAAAAGCAGCAAATGAAGAAAAAAAGCCGGTGAAAAAAACAACGAAACAATAATGACAGAGCAACAGTATCAATACGCCTGAATTCCTTTTATTTGATGGTTATCCCAATGAAAAAATCCCTTCTCCTTTCAGCTTTTTTGCTCCCTCTTTTAGGAGGTTGTGATGTCCTTTCACCGCAATCTTCAGACCTTGACAAGGTCGTTGAACACGGAAGTGCAGTACTTTCAGGAGCTTGGGATACCGCAAAAACAGTAGGGCAGGAGTATTACAACGACCAAGTAAAACCAAAACTCGATACTGTAATCAATCAAGCAAAAGACCAAGCAGACCAGCTCACACAACAAGCAAAAAACCAGGTAAACTCAGGAATTGACCAAGTTGGTCAAGAATTCTCCGATCGAATGCAAGAAAAGGCAGATACGATAAGAGATGAAATAGAGAGTCTAAAGGTAAAATAGATTTTTTATCCTTCGTTAGGAGATGGCACAGCGAACCCTTCCCCCAAAACTCAAACTCTACGAAGCACTCGGAGCAATCGCCGACGAAAGAGTAGAACTTGATGGACTTTTGATGAACCAAGGAAAAGTACATTCTGCCTCCACGCCGTGAAAAGTCTATGAAGTACATTATGATACTACTACTAATGTGATTGCTTCCAATGATAGCGGTTCCCTCCACCAAGGCTATCTCGGTTATCCTGCAATCGCATTTTTACTAAAACTAGGAAAGCTGACCTACAATCCACGTTTTCTTCCCCGACTGCGTGGGATAGACCGAAACGGAATCAAACAGAAAGTCAACAAACATCACGAAGAGACTCTTCGTTTGCTGCTAGGAACCCTTTTCCAACAAGGCTATGAGGTGGATGATTTGGTAAATGAGGTGGAAAGA
>JAITQZ010000060.1 GCA_031288635.1 Candidatus Peribacteria bacterium
TAAGAGGAACAATCACTACATTCAGCAAAATCCCCACGACATTCACCCCATTCATAAAAAACATCAATATCGGTGCCGTCCCCAAACTCGCTCCAATCGTTGGTGTCAAATACTCTTTCACCACCCCTTTTCGTACTGCGTCCCGTATTCACTGCGGGAAAGGGGGGAAGGGAGGATTTTTTGTCTGTTTTCTAGCATTCGGACGCTTTATCGAAGTGTCCCTATCTCAATCTTCTAACAATTTTCAGGCATAATCCTCTGTAATCTTCTGCCACAACACAATCCCAATAATTGCACTAAAACTCAACAACAACCCTACATCATACACCAAGGTAAACGGATTAAAAAGCAGAATCCCTACAAACGCATACTTCATCGCACGCCAAATCGACACTTCACGCCCCCAAAATAACGCAATCAACGTCAAACACCCCATTATCGCTGCTCTCACCACACTACTATCTCCTCCACAAATCAGTGCATACAGCACAATCATCAGAATAATCAACCCATTTCTTACATAGAGTGGCACCCACTTCAACAGAAAAGAAAGCAGAATGACCACCATTGCAATATTCCCCCCACTGACCGCGATAATATGTACCAATCCACTATTCACAAACGTATCATACTGTTCTGTTGGTATCAACGACTTATCTCCGATAAGCAGACCCAGAAGCAGTCCCGCATACTGATTTTGTCCATAAACCTGTTCCACATACCCTTGCAATTCAGCACGCATACGGTCAATCAGTCAGAGTTTTTTTTCTGGTGGAGTTTGTCCGTTCATTGTTCAAGGCTTGTCAGCGTCAACGAGTAAAGCTTGCTTTTCATATGCCGTCCCGTCAATCCCTTTCATAAAAATCCATTTATCATAATTAAACTGATACTCCCAAAATTCCACCTTCCGTGGAGGAACAAACGTCTCATCAAATATGACTTCCTTCTCCCAAGGCTTTATCGAAGCAGAAAGAAAAAGCTGGTCTCCAATATGGTACGTCTGGCTGGAGCTTAAACGCCAGACCCTTCCCGTTTCATCTGTAAACAAGTACACGTGGTATTTCTGCGTATCAGTAATAGTTCCAAATCCATTAAACGTCTGCCACTTCCCCCTTTCGCCACCCCCTTTCGTACTGTACCCCGTCAGAACTTCGGGGAAGAGAGGAAGGGAGGATTTTTCAAAGGAAGAGAGGATTTCCTGACTATCCCTTTCATCTTGTCCCCAAAACGTTTCAAGAAACACGACATCCTTCCACCACAAATGAACAGAAACAGCGGTAAGAGCAACCAAATTTCCGAGTAAAAAACTAGCATATCGTTTCAATCGTTTCTTTCGTTGAAAAATCCCTCTTAATCCCCCTTTCCCGTCCCGCAGTACTGCGGAACGGGACGCGGTACAAAAGGGGGTAATAACAACCACCCCAGCAAACATCACCAACGAAATCAAAATCCCCAATTTCGCATTGAGCCAAATCGTATATATCGCAATCGAGAGAGCAAAAGAGAGGAGCAACATCTACCTATAGTAATAAATAAATATCTCAACTATTTCTTAGTAATTAAAGAAATACTACAGGTTTGCAAGCAGATTTTTTCATCTTCTCTTAAAAATCTCCTTAAAAATTTTCATTTTATACTATTATAGAAAGATTCGCCTCTATCCTCTGACCTTTAACGTGGGGAAGCATTATCGCACGATGTGGTACAGAAAGTCAAAAAAATCTTTCATTTCAGCTTGCATTTTAGATACATTTAATTACATATCATTTTATAATAATGAAGAATTTTTAATGTTTTATCCTCTTTACCATACAAATGGCCTATTCACAAAAACTTACAATGCTGCTTCACGACATTGAAGAGCTTGACCTTGCAGAGCTTTCTCTCTTATCGGAGAAAATTGTTGAGCTTTCCAAACATAAAGATGAAAAAACTCGTTTGCAACTTCTACAGAGAAATGCAGACCAAGACCCAGCACGAGTACAGAAAATCGAAGAAGTACTCACCTCTTTTCAGGAGAGGAGATTTGACCCTAGTGTCAGCATTTTATCAAAAGTAATCAAAGAAAAATTTGGAATTATTCTGGCTAATACCCAAATCAATGCACGACTGAAAAGCCAATGACTCTTATCAGAAATAGAAGGAAAAGGCTGAAGGAAAAGAACCGTCATCAGTGAAAAATCTGGAGAATACGGAATCTATACAGAACAAAAGACGATGGATAATGGATTTGTCTATGATGCGATTCTCTTCACCCCCAAAGGGATGAAATTTATCTTGGAACATATCAAAGAGATAGTGAAATTTATAGGATAGAGAAAGAGAGACATATAATTATAACTAATCAGACGCATTTTTCATCTCGTTGGTAAAAGCTATATATATATCAGTGAAACAATTCAGCTTTTGATTTCAGATTTTTTTTCTACTCTAAAAGTTGAAAAGAAATTAAATTTCACTATACTTAAATTATGAAACTCCTTTTATTTGACTTGGAAGTATCCACTCAAAAACATATTACCAATATCTGAGCCGTGAATCAGCAAGGAAATTTGATTTACAAAGGCAAAAATATTGAGGATTTTTGTATTGAGGCAAGTAAATATGATGTGTTAGCTGGACATAATATTATCAATTTTGATATGGGACAACAAGAATTTCCTACTTCTCTTTTACAAAAACCAACTATTGATACGATCCGACTTTCTTCGTTAATTTTTATTAGAAACCCTTACCATAAACTAATAAAAACTTACAAAGAAGATACTGAATATTTAGACTGATTTAGAGAATCAAGTACTTCATGAAATGATCCTGTACAAGACTCTAGGTTATCATTGGAGCTTTTTCAGGAATGTGTGCAATGATTCCAAGAAATTCCTCAACACATACAACAAGTTTTGTTTGCTTTAATTGGTGAAACAAAACAGTTCAAAACTTTTTTTCAGTATCTGCAACATCAACATCTTTTTCAACCACAATCTCTCAATTTACACATTGAACTTCAAAACATACTCTCTCCTTTATTGCAAGCAGATTTTTTCTGAGCTCCTCTTCAACAGATTCTAAAAAAATTTCCTCTTGCTTTTACCTATATTTTCAGACTTTTACAGATTAAGTTGGCAGTAGATAAAGATTTTTCTGTTTTCCCGTGATGGATTATTCATAATTTACCAGAAATCCATACCGTTTTTCAGACCGTCTTCAAGCATAAGCTCTATGATAGCAAAAAAGAACTAAAAAGGCTGTTCCAGTACGATGACTTTCGTAGCTATCCGACTGTTAGTTGATCCGATATTTCTCAGCAGGAAATTATTCAAGCAGGGTTGAACGATGAGGATTTCCTCGCAATTCTTGCTACCGGAGGCGGGAAATCACTTTGTTTTCAGCTTCCGGCATTGATGAAAGCAGAGGGGTCTTCATATTTAACGATTGTGATCTCTCCACTTCAATCGCTAATGAAAGATCAGACTGATAATTTGATGAAAAAAAAGCACCTCACAAATGTAGGGTTTTTGAACGGGTCCCTTAATCCTCTGGAAAGAAAGGAGGTAGCCAAAAAAGTAGAATTTGGAGGAATTGATTTGCTCTACCTTTCTCCGGAAATGCTCAGGAGTTTTAGTATTCAAAATATACTCTCCAAAAGACTAATTGATAGAATTGTGATTGATGAGGCTCACTGTTTCAGCAAGCGAGGACACGATTTTCGCATTGATTATATGTTTATTGCGGACTTTATTAAAGAGTTAGGAAAGAAAAATAAAAGCTTGGATACCGTAAGTATTTCTTGTTTTACGGCAACTGCAAAGCAAGAAGTTGCTGATGAGATAAAAACCTATTTCAAAGAACATTTTAATAAGGAGTTGAAAGAATTTAGATCTACAGCAAAAAGGGGAAATCTTAGCTATAAAGCTTATGAACTGGGAGATAAAAACTCTTCTCCAGAGAAAATTGAACATTTGAAATTTCAAAAGCTTGTAGAAATATTGGAGCATACTGTTCAAGGTCAGCCTTGTATAATTTTCACTAGATTTAGAGGAAAATCAGAAAAAGTCTGAGCTCAGAATCTCTCAAACGAACTTAATGCAAGATTTGGATTCAATATTTCTGCTTATTATCATGGAGATTTGAAATCTGATAAAAAGAGAGAAATGATGGACAGTTTTATGGAAGGGAATATTAAAATCATTGTTGCGACTAATGCTTTTGGAATGGGTGTAGATAAGGGTAATGTTAGGTTTGTGATCCATTATGATATGCCGACTTCTGTGGAAAATTACTTGCAGGAAGCAGGAAGAGCGGGAAGGGACGGTGAACTTTCACAATGTATTATTCTCTATAATTCCCAAGATTTAGACGAAAACTTACAACTTAATAAATCTTCCGAAGTGAGGGAAAAAGAAATTAAAGCACTGCGAACAAGTATTAAAAATAGATTTTGAAAACTGATAAAAACTCCAAAGATTCTGAGTAAATCGGCGAAAGAATTGATAAAAGATGCTGGGTGGATCAAATCTGAAGACTTTGAAAAAAATTTCTATACTCAAAAACCTATTCGAGAAACTAAGGTCAAAACAGCTTTTTTTTAGAGAAATTTGCTTTTGTGAAAAGATCATTTAATAAAACGAGAGTCTGGGCAACAGCAAATAAAGAACAATCCATAGCTTCAATTATCGCTATTTTAGATGAATTTCCAGAACTCAATTTTGAAGAGAAAGAAAAGATCATAGAAATTTACAAAGTTATCAGGTCTTCTCAGGTAATTTCTATTGAAGATTTGCCTTATAAAGTCGCTCGACATATGAGAAGTTATGAAGACGAGAGTGGAAATAATAGAAAGGGGATTGAAGAATTAGTGCAAATCTTAAGAGAAAAAAGCTTGATTGAAAATGAAGATGAAATTTCTCTTCGCTTAAATCCAACGGCAAGGATTACCTCGGAGAAAAAACTAGAACAAGTAAATATCTTTATTGGAGCATTCTTTCAAGCCTTGCAACATTCTCATTCGTCTACAGATAAAGGAGAGGAAGTTGTAATAGACCTTCAGTATTTCAATACGCTGTTGAGTAAAGAGTTACAAATGGATACGTTAAGAGATATGATTGATAATCTTTTACTTTTACGAAAACAACAACATTGGGTATCTCTCAATGGTAATATAATGCTTTTTCATAGCTCTTTATCAGATATTCAGACAAAGACAAATCTCTTATTGTTGCAGGGGCAAGTGTTACTTCCCTTATTATTACAAGGGCAAGTAAGTGAACATCAAAAAAACACTACCAATATCTTAGTAGAGAAAAAGCTAAAAATCCTCGCTACTCAGCTTGGAAAATCTATGAACAGTTTCATTGACATCCTAGCACTTGAAACGTTGTTGAAATTTCTTCATACTTTTGAGATTCTTAATGTAGAAGCTGGATTATTCCTTTATCGTACTAAATTTCTGATTTTAGAGGGGGTACTTGCAAAAGAAAGGTTTACCGATGAACAATATGAAGATCTGAGGTTGTTTTATGAAAAGAAAACCCAGCAAGCTCATATTATGGAAGAATTGGCACATAGAATCTTGAGAGGTCAGAGCTTAGATACTTTTGTAGAAGACTATTTCAATCTTTCACAAGAAGACTTCATTTCCAGCTATTTTCAGAGGAGAAGAGCAGAAATTAAGAGATCAATTTCCAAATCAAAATACGAGAAGATCCATAAAGATTTATCTGAAAAACAAAGAGAAATTTTAGATTCTAAAAACAATCTACTTATTATTGCTTGACCCTGAGCTGGGAAAACAAAATCGCTCGTTCACAAAGTTGCTTCTCTCATTCTCGAAGAAGGTGTTCGTAAAGAAGAGTTTCTTTTACTCTCTTTCTCTCGTTCTGCTAAATATGAACTTAAAAATAGGATTATTCAGTTGATTTGAACTCAGGGATATTTTCTTGACATCAATACTTTTCACGGATATGCTTTCAAATTATTAGGAAGGAACGCTTTAAAAGAAGATTTAGACAAGAAAGCAGAAAGTAGTATTATCAAAGACGCAATTACCTACCTTGAAAATAATGTGGATTTGCAATTGCCGTTCAGTGTGATTATGCTTGATGAATTTCAAGATATCAATGATGATCAATTCAGATTTGTAGAAGTTCTCCAAGAAAAGTCGTTCTCTGATAAAAAAGAAAAAGATACGAAAATTATTGCAACAGGTGATGACGATCAGAGTATTTATGAATTTCAAGGAGGAAATATTACCTATATTCAGAAGTTCAAAAACCGCCACAATGCTGAGGAAATTATTTTGGGAACCAATTATCGCTCAACGCAAAAACTCATTGATTTCACTGATACCTTCATTCAAACGGTCAATCCAAGGATTAAAGCTGGTCGTAAATTAGTATCTGGACGTACAGATGTTGGGAACATTCTAAATCTCTTTGGAGCGAAAGATTCTCTAGTTGAAACTTGGGATTGCACCGGGAATTATTTGCCATGAGTATTGAAAGCAATACAAAAGATAAAAAAATCTGATTGAACAACAGCGATTATCTGTCACGATAATGAAACAGGTCTCATTATTAATACGTTGCTCAAAAAGCAAGGTTTACAAGCTACATTGCTTCTTAAAGATCAAGGATACAGATTTTCTGATACTTTGGAAATGCAGTATTTTCTCACTATTTGCAAGAGTGAAGAGGACAGTAAAAATAAGGTAAATCTCAAAAATGTGGAAGACAAATATAAAGCAGTATTGGCAATTTGTGGACAGAATAAAAATACTCAGATAATCAGGAAAGTTATTGATAATTTAAAAGCTACAAATACCTATCTTACTCCAGAAATAGTCGAAGAATTTATCGTTTGACTCACAGAAGTTGATCTTACTGATGATAATCTGCTTTCTATTTCTACATTTCACAAAGCTAAAGGGAGGGAATTTGATAATGTGATTATCTGCTTTGATACTGATAAAGACTGGAAAAGAGGTTTTAGTAACCCAAACACGAGAAATCAGATGAAAAGGCTGATATATGTTTGAATGACGAGAGCAAAAAATAATCTCATTTTGCTCGGAAATTCAGATTCAAACCCTTATTTCAAAGAGCTTTTAGGGAATGCATCCATTAAAAATAATGATACATTTCCATCAGATGACCCGACGGAAATAAGTTTAATTACCTCTTGTAGCGATGTTCAACTTTGACGAAACAAATGAGAAAAATTGACCCATCTTATAGTACTAGATGAAAAAGTAGAATATCGCTGATGACAAATCATTTCATCAACTAATAAATCATTACAGTGATTATCTGCAAATTTCAAGGAGAAATTACAAAAATATATAAAAAAATGATACAAAATCTTTGAAATCAAGGTGTATCAGCGTCTATTTTATCCATTAGAAAAATGAAAACGTAGTGTTGTCTATCTTTTTCAGTTAGATTTGAGGAAATAAAAAAATCTGATAGCCTAAAAAGTAACAAACAATGGTTTTATCTACTATTTTTTTTAAAATACCTTCAAAAATATGCAAAACATAAAAACTCATCATATTGAAATCACAACAGATTACAGAATATATCAGATTTTTCTGTCTACATCTTCTCTTATGGCTTATTTTCTATTCCTCTCTTTCATCAGGATGGATAACACTACATCCTCTGGCACTACTTCTTCTCTAGGATTTTGAAGTTTTTCTATCATTCCTTCTGTTGTCAATTTTTCTAGTGGCATTTCCCGTGGAGCTTGTTTTCCGATATAGGTTGGGTCATAGAGTACTCTATAGAGCACTATTGCCATTTGGGCTTGAGTCACTTTCGTATAGGATTGGAAGTAGTCCATATCCATTCCCATGAGTCCAAGCTGACACGCTTTCTTTGCATAGTCTTTCTGTTCTGCGGTTTCCCAAGCGTTTCCTCCATCTTTTCGATAGCAGGAAGCCGGAAGTTTCTCTGGGAGGGTTCGACCGAGAACGTTAAGTGCATAGTTAACGACCATTTGAGCGAAGTGTCCACGCGTTAACGTGACATCAGAGTATATTGGGCTATTCACCAATTTCATTGCGTATGCCCATACATATACTTCTGGTAATGCAGTAGATGGCTTCGTTGAAGATGTTTCCCCCTTCGCACTTCTCATCAACATCAATCGTACTCGTTTTCTGAGTTCTTTTCTTTGTTCCGGGGAGTCTATTTGCGTTATGATTCCGTGTTCTTTCAAGGCTTGAAGATGGGTTACATAGTAAGGAGTCGCTCCTTCATATTTGTCTCCTCGTAGGATACGGGAAAGTATGGTTCCAAAGTCGGCTCTCGTTACATATTGGTTTGGCATAAAATCAGGAATTGGTGTTTTGTCTGGATTGATACCCATAATATTATACTGGCATGCTAAGTACATATAGTTTTGCAGCTCTAGTGGCTCTTGTTTGATACTTGCTGCAAAGGCTGAACAGTCTTTTGTCAGGTCTGGTTGGCGATGGAGCACATTTTTCAGATAGTTCACAATCATTTTCGCAAAGTGAGAACGCAGAAGGTATCCGTCAGGATTAGCAGCAGTT
>JAITQZ010000041.1 GCA_031288635.1 Candidatus Peribacteria bacterium
AAATATGTGGAGCTTTCCGCTGATATTACGAGATGGGTGGTAGGGTTATCTACGAATGAACAAGGACTTCAGGAAGCGATTGCGGACTTTCAAAGGTCATTTTCTGCGAAATTCATTATGGCGGAAACTACATATGTAGACCAATATCAGCAATTGCAGGCTGCTTATGCCAAAGCCTATGAACAAAATAAAGAATTGGTGGAAAGTTTGGCACTTAAATTGCAGAAAGTGATGGCGGTACAAGAAAAATATGTTGCTTTACAGCAGGCTCAGGAGGCTCTTTATGATACTGTAGCAGAGAAAAGTCAGCTTTTCAAGACGCTTCAGCTTTCTAAATATTCTTTAATTATTGCTATGGAAAAGGAGTTGGATGTTCAGATTGCTAGATATCAGGCTTCCAATCCAGAAATTAGTGTAGATAAGTTATCTACTAAAAAGAAAGGTCTCCTAACTGAGCTGAAAAGGGAAGCGGATGTACAAATTGACACGCTCTTGAAATCTGAGGTTAAAACGGGTACGTATTTGGATACGTTGACTGCGGTAGAAAAGTTTTTGGCTCAATATACGTCGGAAAATACGTATCAATGTGGCGTACTTATTTCTGCTACTGCTAATTGGGATACAGGGTATGGAGATTTAGTGAGTCGTGTGGATACCTTGGTGCAAGGGATGAAAAAGGCTGCAGAAACTGTAGTAGCTCTGGATGAGGAGCAAATGAAATCGTTAGAGGTTTTCAGTGAAGCTACGTTTAAGACTTTTTCGGCGAAGGCACTCTCTGAAAAAAAATCAGTGTTCCGTTCGTATGTGATGGATTTGATTGCTGAGGCGTATTATGCTCATCAGGGAACTTCTCCTGAGACGGAACCTGTTGTAGTTCCAACGCCTACCATTTCTTGGACTCCCTATACGTTTACAAAGTCTTATCCCAAAGGAACGTATGCAGTGGAATTAAAGTATTTACAGGAATTTTTCACGGCTCAAACGTTATATGATGGAGCTATTAATGGAGTGTATGATACGAAGACGATTGAAGCAGTATATCAGTATCAGTTGCAGGAAGGAGTGGTGACAGGAAAAGAGGCAAATAAATCTGCGTATGGATGGATGTGACCTGCTACGAGAACTGCAGTAAATAAAAAAATGAATCCATAAAAATGTTTATTACCTATACTATTAATGTTCGGAATGAGAAAGACTTCTTTTACTCTCGTGGAAATGCTCTTTGTGATATTGATTATCTCGATTTTGATGCCGATTATTTTTTCTTCGTATAATAGAATTCAGCAGGCAAAATTTGAATTAGATTTGAGGCAAAAGTTGTATCAGCAGTCGTATGAAATTTTGGAGAGGATGAATATTTTGTTGCAGGATTATACGATAGATTATGAAGAGTATTTCAATAGACAGATGGTGGGATGTTCCTGATCCAAGAGAGGGGCAAGCTTTCAACGAGATGTAGGCTCTACAGGACATTGTACGGCGTTTACTGCATATGGAAATCAGAATTGATGGGGGTGAGATGCAGTGATGAAACAACAACATCTTCTATATTATCTTAGTTCTTTAAATTCAAAAATGAGTTATTCGTATAATGATCCTTATGTTGTTAAGTGTGAGAATTGTCCGGATTTTTCAAAATTTAAAGAAGGGATGCAATCTTTCTGACAATACAGTAAACTCTTCTATGATGTGAAAAATGATACTGATTTGATGAATTGACTTGTTGGCGATACGGATGACGAGAACTTGGGAGTAGGACCAAAGGCGATAGTGAATGCAACAACGGGAATTCAAGAACTTTATTTGATATCACAGGATGGAAAAAGCAGACTCTTTTTTAGGAGAAATTTGGTGATGACAGGGGACTTTGATGATGATAACCTAGCAAATAGTACGGGAGAAAAATTGTATGTAATTCAGATTTTGAGGCTTCGTGGATTTGATGCAGGAACGAAGCATAATTTTAGTATTACGGAGGGGAGTTCCAATCCCGGACTTTATGATGGACAGATTGATACGTGGGCTTGTGATTATTCTCAAGGGTTTTTTGGCCATTGAAGTGGAGTAAATGGTGCGTATTCAGGCTATAATCTTCCAAATTCTGTAGATGATTGTCGGGTAGATTGGTATGTGGGAGATATGACAGTAGATGGGCGGAATTTGACCATTTATCCGGATACTTCCCCTCAATTGGCTTGGAAAAATGCAGAAGTGCAGATTAATCCGTATGTAAAAGTTTTTATGTTTAATAGAATATATCTTCCTCGTTGGAAGACGAAACTTAAAAAGTATTTTCAAGATTTTCACGTCGCTGTAGAGACGATTTTCAATACCCGTAGTTCTTATTCTCAGTAGGTATTCCCAATAAACGAAAAAAATCTAGTCAGTTTTTTGCTTTTTTTTGCTTTTTGGTTATAATTAGCAAGAGGAAAGTTAAAAGTTAAAAGAGGAAAGAAAATCTTTCGTTCTCTTTAGACTTTGGGCTTTGTACTTTAGACTTTGAACCTTGAACTTAATGGCAGACGCACAAAACTTTAGAGACCTGTTAAATAAAGCAATTTTGCAGTCAGATATTGTAAAGATTTTTGATTATCTTTTAACGATTGGAGTGGAGGAAGGGGCGTCAGATATTCATATTGAGCCCTTTGAAAATTACTGTAGAATTAGGATTAGAATTGATGGAGTATTAGTGGAATTGGTGCAATATCCAAAATCTTTTCACGACTCCATTATCTCCAAATTCAAAATTGAGTCTGGACAGATGAGACCCGATGAAAAAAGGCTGCCTCAGGATGCCAGAGTTTCTGCAATTACGCAAACTAATAAGGAAATCGACCTTCGTGCAAATACTCTTCCGACAGTGCGGGGGGAAAAGCTGGTAATGCGTATTGTGGATAAGTCAAAAGAGATTCCTGAATTGAAAGATTTAGGGCTAGAAGGGTCTAATGGGAAAATTATTGCGAAAAATCTGGCGTATCCAAACGGGATTATCTTGAATACAGGACCTACAGGTTCGGGAAAAACTACGACACTGTATTCTTGTCTCTCAGATATCAATAAGCCTGAGGTAAATATTACGACGTTTGAAGACCCTGTGGAAAATAAAATGATGGGGCTTAATCAGGCACAAGTCCGCTCCGATATTGGGTTTACCTTTCTTTCTGGACTGCGTTCGGCATTGAGGCAGGACCCTGATATTATTATGGTGGGGGAAATTCGTGATAGAGAGACCTTAGAAATGGCGATGGAATCAGCGATGACGGGACATTTGGTGTTTTCAACAATTCATACCAATTCGGCCGTGGAAACCATTACGAGGGTGCTTAATATGGGGGCTCAGGCGTTTATGCTTGCGGGTACGTTTAATCTGGTGATTGCTCAGAGATTGGGGCGTAGAGTCTGCTCTCATTGTACGACTAAAGTTTCTGTAAAAGAAGAATTGAAATATCAATATGCTAAAAAGACCTTTCAGAATTTTAATAAAGATGTCTTGAAAAAAGAAATTCTGATGAGGGGAATTACCCAAGAACAGTGGTCAGATTTTTTTGTAAATGGATATATTTCTCAAGGAACAGGGAAAGACCCGAAAACTGGAGAAATCTGTCCTGTTTGTAAAGGAGTAGGCTACAAAGGCAGAGTCTGACTTTATGAGATGATGGATTATACGGATGATATTAGGATGATGCTCTTGGATGGGAAATCTGCTTTCGAGATTGGAAAATATGCTCTTTCCAATGGAATGATTGACTTGGAGAGAGACGGACTTTTCAAGGCAATTCAAGGCAAGTTAGACCTCAATGAGATTTACAGATTTGTAAAAATTCAGGATATTTAGTTTATTACGTTTACTATTATGGCACTTCTAGGCTCTCTCCAAACCCGTATTGATAGTT
>JAITQZ010000108.1 GCA_031288635.1 Candidatus Peribacteria bacterium
AGTAAGTTTAAGTAGAGAAAAATAACGTATACACACGCCTCTCAATGTATAAAAATTCCTTATTTTCTAAGAGGGATATTTTTTTATGTCTAATTTTTGGTTATTCAGAGTTTCCTTAACAAATAAATTATGAATTAAAAAAAGAAAAAATGAGACTAGGATTCAGAGACCTAGGTGGACGAGTTTTTCAACTATGGGAGCTCGGCAAAACAAGTGAACAAAAGTGCACTTCTCTTTCTCCACCAGGCTCAGAAAGGGTACTAGGTCTACTGACTGAATACCTTTGGCGGCAGTGAAACTACTGTCGCTTTTTCGATTAGGATTTTTTATCCCCATTTCTGAATCTGTTCAATGAGGTAGGACCTCCCATTGGTTTCTAGGAAAGAAAGTAGCTGACGATCTTCCATAAAATTCTTAACATCTGCTACCACGAGCTTAAAATCCGTTTGTTCTACTACAGCAATCAGTTTCCTCTTCAAGTCCTCCCTATCAGAAATATCTTGAATACAGTGCAAATTTGGTGTATAGCCATTCGATAAGTATCGAAAGAGGTCATAGATATCTCTTCCTTTCATTGTCAAAATCTGTTCACCGACTCTTCTCTCTCGGTGTCTATACAACACGGCATTCAGTTTCGTTGCAAAGAGCGTAGAGGGGTCAAACGACTGGATGACCAGACTCTGATTAAATTTGAAAAGCTGATAGATTTTTGGCTCAAAATGTTTACAAAAACTCAGATGGTCAGAAATTTCGATTTTTAAATACAAATCTTTTGAATTTTCATACTGCATATTAAAATGACTAAGCAACCCTCTGAATTTCAACGTTAATCTGAATTTCTGGATTTTATAGTCTACTGCCAATGGTTCTTTAGCGAAAAACTGGGTAAGAAAGTTTCCTAGCTCTTCAAAATCCACTCTTTCAGTACAGACAAAATCCAAATCTTCACTCAATCTATTTAATCCCAATAGAAATCTCATTGCGGTTCCTCCATAAAAATACAGGTTTTTACTTGCTGGTAATTCATATATTTGTTTTAAAATATGGCTCTGTAAAAATTCTTTGATGTAGCCGATTTTAAAGACATCTTCTTTTTCTTTGTGCTGTTCCCGAGCAAGGAGCATTTCATCTATAATCATCTAATCTTTTGTAAGTAGGTAAAACACTTTTCCAGTTTTTTAGAGGGATATTTCTTTACAAGTTGGGCGAATTTATCAAAATCCACATTGTCTATATTCAGCCTTAATTCTTGAAAATAGCTTTCCGTAAAAACTATCCCTCTCTGAAAATAGAGATAATCAAATAAAGCTTTTTCAGGACTGGCTTTATATACTAATAATCCATTGACTTTGATAATCTCATATTCACCAAAAAAAGCGGGTTTAATAGACCTATAGGTAAAAGTCCCAAAGTGATTGGTGAATTCAGCAGTTTTTTTTGTAGTGACGAGCGTAAACGTATATACATTTTCTGTTAAAATATGATTTTCAAAAAGAACATATTCCAGACTGAGATAACTTGGAGGATAAATTACATTGGTTGCGATAAATTCTTTAAATGCCGTAATCTGACCAGAAAGCGAGTATTCCAACACTTTCTGAGTAGTAGTATACACCCCTTTTCTGATTTGATACCATTTTTTCTGTCTGATTTTATTTTTTACGTTTACTAAAGCACTTACTCTATTCTGGTAAGAAAGGGCAAATTGAGAGATGGTAAAATAAGGTAATTTTTCTCGTTCTTTAATCATTTTTATTTCCGAAAAGAGTAATTTCCTTTTATTTACAGAAATAAAACAGAAATGCAAGAGATTTTTTATTCAAAGAGAAATTTCGCTTTTACTCCAGCGGCAGATAATCCATCTTTAAATGCCTGAATCTTAGCAGCATCGTTATTGATAGGATTATTTTTGATAATAACTTCTGCATCTTCGGGAAGATACATAAAATCTTCATACTTTAGGTCTTCAATATGGTTGTTGGTGAGATTAATCTTTTTGAGGAGAAGGTTATTTTCGTAGTCATCTCTTTCTTTCAACCAACTGAGGTCTTCGATATAATTGTCGGTTAAATCTAATTCTTCAAGGTTTCTTCTGAAAAATGCTTTTACTTCGTCGCTGAGAGGAGTGCTGGTACTAGTCATTGTAGATACTAATATTTTATCTTTTCCGTTGATAGTAAGCTTTTTTAGATTTGGTAAAAGTTCGTTGATGGCTTCAATGTTCTCGTTGAGGAGTTCGTTTGGTATTTTATCACAGCTCTTCCCTACTATCGTTAACATTTCAGTTGCTGATGTAGTATCTTTTAGAGCGTCAATGAGCGTCAGATTACTGATTTTTTTTCTAATTTCTTCAAGTCTGGCTTTCTTCTTTTCTTTCTCTGCCTTTTTGCGTTCTGCCTCATCATCAGTAGTCTATTCTACTCCAGCCCGTTTCATTATGGCTTGAATTCTGTCTAATGCATAGATACCTCCAGAAGCGAAAACTGCCCCCTCAGTAAATTCAGTTCCATCAGTAAATTGGATGACGGCAAGCTTTCCTGTTCCCAAAGGATTATCTTGCATCCCAATCACTTTACCTTTCTTATTTTTTGCATTCACAAATACTTCATCATCAATGTTTAACGTTGCCGCAGAATCTGATCTAAATACTTCTTGACTTAATCTTTTAGGTACAAAATATTTAGCAGATTGAAGAAATTCTGCAATATTTTTTGGATCTCCAGTATAAGTATAAGTCTTTGCAAAATCCACTAGCTCTGCAGGGAATATCGGTTCCTCCGTCAAATTAAAGGTTTGCTGAGTTCCATCTGGAAATTTAATTTCTAAAGTATATTGTGCTGTGGAAACAACTTCTCATCGTTTATTCGTCTTTCCAGCTACAAAGACTCTTTCCCCCTTATCTGTGGCAAATCATATGGGAATAGGAGCAAATAGAAACTCTTTCTTCCCTTTTTTATTAGTCCATATAGCTGTATTTATGAATTTTTTAGTTTCCATATTCTCTTTTTCTATTTCGTTATCACTTTCTCATTCTTCATCAGCAAAAGCCAACTCTCACTTCTCATTAAAGATTACCTCCCTCCCTTTGTCAATTTTTTTATCGACTTGCATATCCCCACCTTTTACAAAATCCTTGAGCATACCATCTATTTGCTTATACATAGCGTCAGCAACCTTTGGAGAGATCTTTTTGAGTCCGAGACGGTCGCTTTCACTATTGGGAATTGTCGAGAGATACGTGAGATAGTTTTTCAAGTGGTTTGGATCAATCAAATACATCGCAAAGAGCTCGGTCATATCTTCAGTAGCCTGAATATTAGCTTTATTATACCTACCAGGATATTTGCTAACAAGTATTGATAGTCCTTTTTTACTGTCATATGCTCTAAGTTGTTTGAGAGCCAGATAGAGGTTTCCGATGGCAGAGTGTTCGTTTACGGATTCTGGAACTACGCTATGCATCATCTCGTGAGCTAATTTGCGGGCAATATCATCAACTCCCGTTGGGAAAAGGGTATTTTGTTGATACCGCATTCCATCTTGATATTTCGTTCCAATGCTGATTTCTCCATTTCCTTTATTCTGTGAAACAAAGGTGGTGTTATCAAAGGTCAGTTTTTTAATTTTTCCTTTTTTAGAAAGCAATTCAAAAAGTTTTCCTACAGTAGGATATTTTTCAAAGATTTCCTTGAGTCTTTCAGAGGAGACATTTACCAATTCAACTTTATCGCTGAGTAGATTCTCTCCAGATTCTTCTTTGCTATTTCGAGCAAGCAAAACCTTGGTTCCCATATCTTTAATATTTTGCTCTAGGGTGGCGGAAGCGTTAGAAGTGTTATTTACAGGTTTAATCATTAACTGTTTATTGAGATAGTCCTCAAATTTGTCTTGAAAACTGGAGAGAGGTTTTTCGTTGGTGGTTGGATCTTCAGTTGGTTCAAAGACTTTATAGTCTGTCCCGTAGGTGTTTGCTAAGTCTGTAGCAATGGAACTCCACATTTTAGCTACTTCTGGGCCTACAAATTTCTCATAATAATTGCTCATATCTTCACGATGGGTTTTATTAATCCATCCATCTTTCCCAAATCCAAAGAAAGGATACCAACCTGCTTTCAAATTTTTCCCTCCTAGTCCTGTCGTCATATAAAAAGGAACCGTAACTCCAGCAATATCTAGTATTACTACGGGTCTCTCCCCAACTTTTACGATATTGTAGGTTTTCCCGTCCATTGCTATGGGTTTTTGCTTGGTGTGACGGAGCGTAAAGGTTGTTGTTTTCTCGGTAAGTTTTTTCTCTGATTTTTTTGGTTCTGTTACCACAGGGATTTCATTTTTACTGATTACTTTTTTCGTCACTTTCCCGTCCTTGTCTACGGTGATTTCAATGACTTCGTCGGTTTTCTGGTGTCCAGCAGGGGCTTTGGTTTCAATGATAAAATATTTCCCTTCATTGAGTCCGGTAATTTTGTAAGGTTTGTCATCCGTTACCCAAGAATCAATCACCTTTCCATTCGGATTTCTTAGCTCAAAGGTAGCTCCAGGGAGGAGGGTATTATTATCTTTCCCTAATTTAACGACCTCTACTTCACCTTGTTTTGGATTGCGGATAATGATAGTATCTTTCCCATATTGAGGTTCCGCATTTGCTGCGTCTTCCGGTTTGTTTCTTCTCCAAAGATTAGAAACATATACTAGAGGCACAGATCGCCACTTATCTGTAGCAGTGGTTGAAGTTTCAATAATTTTATTCGCAGCGTTAATGGTAACTCCAGCAACTCTTTCTCACATATTAGCCCCCCCAGTTCCAGCAATAGATTTTACAGCATCAAATCCTAGGTCAACGTGTGCCTGAGAACCTGATGCAGCGTGAGCCTTCAAAGTATGTAAGGCATCTTCTATGACTCTTGATCCTTGTAAATGGTCAGTCATAAAATCTTTACCCCATACACTTTCCCAGGCTTTTTCTTTAAAGAATTTTAAAGCTTCTGTTTCTACCTGATCAGGGAGATTGAGGGAACGAATAATATTTGGAGCAGTATCTAATTGAGACTTGTAGTAAGCTTCAAAAGCCTGTTCACTCAATATGTTTTTTGGCGGAACACCATCTGTTCCTGCCCAGAAGGAATATTTGACACTATCTTCCGCCCCCAATCCCTGAACGCTATTTTTTACGCTGGTCTGGATTTGGTTTCCATCAATGAGTTCTGACTTGCTCAGAGCAAAATGTTCCTGTGCAGAAGTTGCGGTATTGATAGTGTGCGATGCATCAATCGTTCTTTCAGCTCCCATTCCTGTATGGAAGAGATATTGAGATCCGATACTAGATCCAATCGCCAAAGCCGCAGTTCCCAGTCCTCGTTTGGTAGCAAGCCAAGCTCTCTCTTGTCAGAATTTAGTTCTGGCTTTAGCATAATCTTTTTCAAATTCTCCTCTCAGAGTGGTATAATGTACTGCTTTACCATTTGCTGGGTCAGTAGCACTAATCAGAGATGGAATCTCTGTCATAGAGTTCCCACCATTTCTTTCAGCCACGAGTTGCAATGCTTTTTCCAGAGCGTGAAAATCCTGCTCAATCTTGTTCACATCTTCAGACTTCAAAAAATTGTGTCCTTGCCTTCTATAAAAGTCCAATCTTGCATATGCGTCTAATACCGTCAAATTGAAAGCATTTTGTTCTTCTCCAGACAAGTCATTCTCTGTGAGTCCTTTCATAATCACCTCAGAAAGCTGTTGCGTATCAGCGAACATCTCCATATTTTGGGTGGTTGTTTCATAGAGTTGATACTGTCTTTTGGCTCTATATCTTTTTCGCCAAGGTAAGTCTTTATTATTCATATCAGCTTTCCATCCTTCCATTTTTTTCTTCACATTAGCGTGGTCTCTAGTCAAATCCTTTTCGTGGGTATTTTGCTCTTTGGTATGATGTGTCCATTTTGCGACAAAATTCTTAAATCCAACTGTTCCTCCAGAAACTAGAGCTGTAGTGAGTCCCGCACCAAAAGCGGTTGCACCCAAAGCTCCCGCCAAAAATCCTGATCCAGCAACAATTCCTGCCATCAGAGGCACCTGTAGATACCGAGGTATTTTATCCAGTCTCTTTCCAATTTTATACAAGAGTCCTTTTTCACGATCTTTATTATTAATCTGATATGCTCCTTCACCTCCACCGAGGAGATTAAGTTTGATTTTCAGATTATTGAGTCCTAGTTGTTCCAGAGCTTTGTGGTGTCTGATGAACTGTTCAAATTTTCCTTCGTCAAGCTTTCCATCCACACCGAAAATCTCTTTTCTAAACGCAGGGTCCGTTTTAAATTCATTGGCAAAGGTGTTGATTTCTCCCATAATTTTATCCAGAGCTTTTGGGTCTCTCCCCGAAGTATAATCGTTAATCAA
This sequence comes from Candidatus Peribacteria bacterium, assembly GCA_031288635.1. The sequence continues at coordinate 6,394 of JAITQZ010000108.1, forward strand.
GCTCGCTACTCTTCCTCTCACAGCTCTTTCTTTTTTCGTTCTCTTGAGTTTTTCCAAAAGGTTTGAACCGACAAAATCAGCTTTATGCGTTCCTCTCTGCTTTTTCACTTTGGTATCATTCGTCACTAACTCATTAAACTTCTTCTTAAAGTCTACTTCACTCACTTTACCCTCCAAAAAGTCTCTAGCAAGCTGATTGAGAGCAGTGGAAGTTGCAGGCTGCAATTTGAGTTCAGCTTTTTTCTGTACTTTCCCGAGCTTATTTTGCAGTTCCAGTTCGTGTCTGTCTGCTGCAGCACTCATTTCGTTTTCTACTGCAGTCCCTTGCAAATATGGTCATTTCTCTTTACGGTCTGCTAATGCTTGATTAATCATCTTTTTTCTTTTAGCTCCTCTACTGAAAAATCTGACCATTCTTTTTGGATTGTATCGCGACATATGGTTTCGTTCATCTTTAAGCTGATTCTCCACTTCACGAGCGATGCTGTCTGTCACCGAAGCCGTCACATCATCAAGCACCGCAGAGATTTCAAAATCTTCTACTGGTGGCGGAGGTGGGGGAGGAACGATGTCGTCTTCCTTCTCTACAACTATTGTTCTTTTTGCTGTTGTGGTTTTTGTATGTTTTTTCCCTTCATTATCAGTGTACTCCTTAGTAATAGTATAGGTGAGCGTATAAGTGCCAGGAACGTTAGGGTCAACTTCTCCTTCTACTTCCACTTCATTAGAAACGTCTTCTTCTGCAGAGTGGTATTCCCCTTTTGCTCGCCATTTTGCCTCTCGTCCGGGTTCATTGTAGTCGGTTCCCTGTTTCAAGGTCAATGTTTTATCTCCTTTGAGAGTGAGTTCAAGGTCTGGGTCAATGGTTTCTGCGATTTCTTTTACTCTCACAATTCTCACTTCTTCCAGTGTTTTCAGTTCTTTTTTCCCATTAATAGTTTCTTCCTTTGTAATCGTGTATCTGACTTCATAGTCTCCAGGTTTGCTATTGTCAATCTTATCAATTCCGTCTACCACAATGTCTTTAGAGACATCTTTAGCTCCGAGAAAGGCTTCCGCCCCTAGGTCTGTAAACGTTTCTCCCACTTCTATTTCAAAAGGATTGGCACCTTTGAGGTTGAGCGAAAGTTTCTCATCTTCCACAGCTTCTTTTACCTCCACTTTTCTAGTTTTTTCTTGTTTCTTTTTGATAGGCTTTCCTTCATCGTCTACGTCATCTACTTCGATAGTATATTTCACTTCATACGTTCCTGCTTTGCTTGTATCAACGGTATCAGCACCAGTTATTAGAATCTGATCAGAAACATCTTTATTTCCGTGTTTTGCAGCCGCTTCCGGGTCAGTAAAAGTATCTCCGACTTTCAAGGTCATAGGATTGTCTCCTTTGAGGGTTAAGTTCAAATCTCCGATAGGTTTCTCAATCTCTTCTCTTCCTTTCCCTTTCTCTCTAGGTCTGATGATGTGGTGAATTTCTCCTGTTCAAAATTGTCCCCTTGCATCCTTAAAAATAGTCAAAGGTTCGTGATTCCCAACATCGTAGGCAGATTCTTGATCAACTTTTTGCTGATACAAATCAATCAATGCTTGCAGCTTTTCTGGAGTCATCTCATCAGAAAGTAACTGTTGATACGCCCATTGTCTCACTTTAGCAATATATTCTGTGGCTGAGCGAGCTTTAGCGTTGGCTAATTTCTGTTCAATTTCTTTGAGATACTCTTCCTGGAGTCTGTTCGTCCCTCCTAATCTCACATATTCTACATCATAGCCGATTTTCCTCAGGTCTCTGAGAGCTTTCTCAGCATTTTTTATAAGTTCTCCAAAGTCTTTATAATCCTGATTCCCAGGATTGAGTTGTTCATTATCAATCTGAATCCACTTCTTGCACTCCAAAATCAGTCTCTCTGCCAGCTGGGTATCCAGCTGTTTTTGCTTTCCCAAGTCAGTACTGTGGATGGCAGCTTCATAGGCATTTTTAAGTTTGTCGTAGTCTTTTACATTAGAAATTTCGATTTTTACCCCTGGCTGCAGCTCAATTTCTCCTGCTGGTACTCCTTTGTTGATTTGAGTTACCCCATTATTAAATCTATTCGCAGCCAAGAGTCTTGCGAGATTGTCACGGGAAATGAGCAAATCTCCGTGTTCAGGGAGCAGTTCCAGTTTCTGAGGATAACGGGTAAAAATCTCTAACTGCAAGGTTTGAAATTTCTCTCTTTCTTGATCAGATAGGTCAGAATGCTCTATCAACGCAGAAAGATTATTTTTCAGTTCCTCCATCTCACTAGGAGAGAGTGCAGAAAAATCTGTATTTAAAGAGGCTGTTAAATCTGCACTAATGATGTCTTTGAGCTCCTTAGGTAAAGAATTGATCTTGCTTTTTACATTTTCATAATGATTACGTAGGGAATTTGCCGTTACCATATATCTATGGGTTAACTAATAAAGATATCTAAGTATATTCTGAAACCCAATTTTTTGCAAATTTCCTCACCATAAAATCCCAAAATAGGGTGATTTGCCACTTGTATTATTATGAAAAGTATGTATAATAGCATACTCAATGGTCTGTGAATAAAAGTAAAAAAAACCACAAAAGCTTGACTTTAATGATATAAATGTGTATAATAGAACTGTTTTAGATTTGTAATAGTATTCAAATGGCTCTAAATGTGGCAGGACAATCGGCATGAAATATAGTTAATACCTGAATAGGGACGGTTTTTTATGGTGCGGAGACGGTGGTGAATACAGGAGGAATGTGATTTAATATGCTATGGGAGACAAAAAGTGCATTACTTCACGTACTGAATAAACCCTGACATCTTTTTTCCAAAGCTCGGTGGAAATCTACGGGAGATGAATATAAAGCCATTCTAACACAATATAAAAAGAAAATGAGTAAAGATACTGCTACCTATGTTGCACCATATAAAGGAGATCGACCAGAAGCTAGTTTTTGGACTAAATTAGCTGCAGGTGCAGTCCATGCACCCATAGGAGCGGTTTGGAATACTGGAAAAACAATTTTAGATACTACCTGGAGAAGCGTTGCAACGTTACCAGTACGAACTACAAATATTTTTAGAAAAAAAGAAAACAGAATCAGTCTATGGAAAGACCGAACAAAGAATATGAAAAAACGATGGGGAAAAGAAGGATATATTGGAGGATTTAAGCAGCTTAGAGCAACTCCATCGACACCAGCGCCAGCACCAACGGAGAACATAAAAAAAAGTGTGTAAATAGAAAAGGGATTAGATAGAAATAACTAACCCTTTATCTCTTATACCTATAACCACATGACAACACCTAAAAAAAATTATGGCTCTATGACCA
>JAITQZ010000119.1 GCA_031288635.1 Candidatus Peribacteria bacterium
TATTTCCTGTAATCGCAATCCTTCTTTGTTGGATGACTCCTTGATATTGGAGAAGTAACCAATCATAGGCAGAAATAATGCTAATATTCTTTCTATCTCCGACTTGGATATTCCACCAATCCGTATCAGGGGTGAGAGAAATTGAAGGGACAGCTACTTCGTTCACATTCACCCTTGCATTCAGAAATTTTTCGTGTTCGTAGTGTTCAAATACCAATCCAATTTCTTCGATACTTTCACTATCTCTTGCAAGCTGTGTTTTCTCTTCGTCATCAATGGCATACATCGCATTTCGGAAATTATCTAGGGCACTTTCCCATTTCCAGTCTTGAATATTCCCAGCTCTTAGATTGTTGATATTAAATGCTCGCACTCACGGCAAATCCTTTCCAATATTATACCCAAAATCCAGATAGGATATTCCTTCTTCTCCTACCACTCTATACTGCACACTCTCGTCCAGCTCATACACTTCATCCAAAAAATGCTGAAAACTTGTCCCTCTTTCGACTTCTACGGAAATACTTTTGGTTGCATTGTTCGTCCTGAGGGTGAAAGGAAGATTAACACCAATTTGATTGTTCATCAAGTAATATCCCTCTTGCACGATATGATATACAGGAGCTTCTACATACTCCTTACTCTCGTGGAAAAATCTATGTTGAAGATAACTAATTCGGTTGTATCAGAGGATTTCTACCACTTCACTCGTGATCGTGAGTTTATGAATGTATCCGTCAAAGACTTGGATATACTTTCCACTTTCCAATGAATAGTATGCTTTAATCTTGTATCCCCTCGTTATCTTTGCCTTTCTGCTATAATTGGTAATAGGAAAACTGAGATTGATACTTCCCGAACCATTCAGCTCTTCATCAATCGTACATCCAAAAAGTTCTCTTACTGAGAGGACTACTTCGTTTTTCCCATTAAGGATTTGTATCGTAATCATAGTTCTGTTTTAGGAGGTAAACGCTCCCCATTATGATTTTGTCCGTTTGAGGATTATAATCGTGGGAAAGGAATTGCTGAAAGCTGATTGAACCTTCTCGGTCAGGAGAGAGACTTCCGTTGAATTTCCCTATTTTCTTTCTGATGAGATTTCTGAGCTTAAATCAGCTCATATAGTCCAAATACTCTACTTCAATATCAATCAGAATGGGAAAAATATCTACTCCTTTTTCATAAGCAATGTTGGACTTTTCCACTGCTCACCAATTCCCTTCATTAAAGACAATTCACGGTCAGTTTCCTTTTTCGAGTTTGAGGAAAGCTATTCTCTGGGTAATTGCTCAGATTTCGCTATCGTTCAGGAGGAACTCCTGTAATGCTTTTGGTCGGTTAGGTGTAATCATTTCTCATAGATTGATGATAAATATTTCGTACGGTATTCTTTTCTCTTTCTCGCACCGTTCAGAAGATAGGCTTTGCTTCAATCCCTCTTTCAGCAATCTTACGAGCTATGACAAATCATAAGTTTTCATTTCCTAATTTTCTTCCTGCTCGTTCTTTTAGGGGTTGGAGTGGTGGAAATTTTCAGGGCTTTCTTCCATATTCTATGACAGGAGCATAGACAACATTCGTCCCTACTACCACATATCCATCTCTTATCAGCTGAGTGTTGATACTTCCTGCATATTGTCCTAAATCATAGGCTTCTTGTGCTACCATTGATTTGAGTTTCCCTTCTAGGTAGATTCCAGCTTTGAGTAATGCTTGATTACTTCTGGCATTCATCTTTTTCATTGCTTCTTGATGCTGTCTTCCAAAGTCGCTTAAATCAAAGGTTACCATTATTGTTCAATGATTTTGATATAAAACTTTTTGTGATGGATGGTTTCTTGACCTTTCACTTCGTAGGATTGGAAGACTTCGTAGTGTTTCCCGTTGATTTCTACTCGGTCTCCTATTTTGATGTCGCTACTTGTGAGTGTATGAAGTTTAGCGACACCAATTGAAGTTTCTTTGATTTTATCCAAGAATTGAAAGTCCTTCCAATTCAATGAAGATACTCTGCATTGGGTTATTGACTTCTCCTCGTACTTGGGTTGCGACAAGCCGTTGACATATTCAGTACCATTTCTATTTATCACTTTCGCACTATCACATAAGTAATCTTCATACATCTTTACTTTTTTATGATATAAATTTAGTGGATGTTGACACTCCAATTCCCACTTGTATCGTCCTCGTATCTATATTTTTCAATAATAGCATACAGCTGTTCATCAATAGGAATACCAAAAAGAGAGAGTGCATTCTCATTACTGAAATCCCTTGATTCACTGGTGCTGTAATCATCAAAATGTTCCGATTTGGAAGTGATATTTCCTCCCGCAAAAGAATTCTTTCCTTTGATTTGATAGATGAAGAGAGACTCTAAAAGTCTTTCAGCAAAAAATTTGAGGTCTTTTGGATAGTCGTACTCTTCATCAGCTTTTTTAAACTGTTCTCTGTCAATGTAGCTAAATATCATCATATCAATATTGGTGATGTATCTATTTACCTTCTCTGGTTCGGATTGGCAGAGCTTGTATAAGTCATCATCTAATCAGTAGGCGATAATGTAATCAATATCAATAATCATCGTTCAAACAATAAAGGATAAAATGTTAAAATACTTCTCTCCATTTCCATACGACATCTAGTACAGGATGTTTTACTCCACAGTCTACGGCTACAAGGTTTGTCCCATAGTTGAGATAGGGTCGTGAACTGCTCAGAGAAATCAGACCTGTAATATCAGTTTTATTTCCATTGTGTAGGAGATAGGCAAGTTGGTTGATACTGTCTATCTCGATTTTATCCCCCTGTTTTGTAGTGAGATGATTAAAGGACAAGTAGCCAGTATCGTAATCGTTCCTGTGATAAACAGTTAAGGTATCACCTACAATCGCTCCCTCTTTTTTTACCGTAATCTCTACATTGAGAGGTGTTGCTAACTCTGTGTGAGTGATGAGGGTGTCCTTGTAGCTCATCTTGAAAGGAACATTCGTTGGGATTGCTACTCCGAAAGTATGATTGGTATCATCCAAGCTCTGCATAATGGATGCATACACTTCTACCGTTCTTCCAATGAGCTCGGTACTAATCCCTACCCGTTGGTCATTAGCAAAATCAGAAAGCTGAGGACTTCCTCATTGGTTTACTTGTACCTCTGTTTCCCATTGTTTTCCCACGGGATCAATAAAGCTGAGTTTCTTTCGGAGATTGGGATTGAAAGGGGAGGGATTGCTTTCAGGAGAAAAGGCAATTTTAACTTTCTTCATCAGTTCCCGTCTTTGCTGTTCATCTTCTGCGATAATATCAAAGAGGAGTTTAAAGGTTCTATTATCTTTTTTCGCTACTCCGATATAGCTTCCGTGACGGAAAGCATATTTGGTTTTATCTATACTTGTTGGCTGTTCAAAAAATCCGAATTCTTTCACACACAAAAACCCTCAGGGGATTCTTGCATTTGGATTTCCCAAGAAGTGGAGACCATTAAAGCTGATACTGTTTACAATGATTCTATTGCACATTTCCAAAGTAATAAAAATCTGAATAGGTGCAGTATATCCAGATTTCTATTTCAGTGTTTTATTTAAAAGTGCATTGAGAGTCTTCTACGGAGCTCTTCTAGCATATCATCTATGTTATTAAAGTACATTCCTCCCATAGCGATACTGTTGTAGGTATTTGAATTGTTATGTACGGTATTTACGGCATTACTAGTCTGTACATATCTTGATGCACTAGCAACCAACGCTTCTGGTCAGTTTTCTCATACTACGGTGAGTCTTCCTTTTGGCACTGCTCCTCCATAGGCGTTATGAAGGACTTGCTGTTGAAAGTTAGCCATATTCGCTTCGTGTTGCATTAGGGCAAGCTCACGATATTTATTGATGATGGTATTTAGGGTAGATACTGCTTTATCTTCCTGTTTCTGCATTTCTTCACCAAATCTCTTTGTGAAACTTTCCTCCAAGTATTCTCTTGCTGTCTTGAATTTTTCGTATTCTTTCGTTTCGTCTGCTAGATGGTTCTGGTAGTTCTGTTTTTCTACTTCTAATTTCTCTTGTTCTGCGAGGAGTTCGTTTTGCTTTTGCATTATTCCTTCAGCATATTGAATGTTTTTGAGGTTTTGAATTTCTATAAGTTCCCCTTTCTCATCTTCATAATAGGTCTTCCATTGTCCATCGTCTCATTGCTTTTGCTTGATGACTGCCGTTTGGTCTTCTACACTAGCGATACGACTAGCAAGAGCCATTTTCTCTTGAAGTTCTGTTTTTTCTTTTTCATAGTCCAAAAGCAATTTTTCTGTATCGGTCATATCTCTACGGATTTTTGCTTGCTGTTTTTGTTCCCAAGTGAGTTGTTGCTCTAATTTGATATATTCCTCTCGTTCTCTCCCTTCAAATCAATCACCACTAGACGATTGTTTCTCCAATTCTGCTCGCCTGTCTTCTAGTGAGATCTGCTTATCGGTTTCAAGTTGGTTAAGGTCTCTTCCAATATCTTTTATCGTTTGTTCTTGTTCTTTCCTTACTTCTTGCCATTTTTTCTTCACATCTTCAATTTTCTTTTCCGTTTCTTCTATCTTTGCTTTGTATCTGTCTATCTCTTTCAGTTTCTCATTTACTCCATCCACGATAGCTTTTTGGAGGTCATCATATCACTTTTTTTCTGCTTTGACGGCTTCTTCTCTCTTCTTGTTCATCTTCTCTTCAATTTTCAGAGTATCACCCTTGATAGTCAGGATTTCTATTTCGAGCTCTTCTTGGATTTTAGCGACTTCTTTTGCTACTTCTGCTTCGTTTCTTCAGGTATCTTTGGCTAGTTGGATTCTTTTTTGTGCGAAAGCCTCTGCTTGTTTGATAAGTTCTTCTTGTTGTTTTTTCTCTTTATCGTCTGCTTTTGGGGATCATCAGCTAGGAGTTTTAGGTAGTTTGGTATCTACATTTATTTCCTTGAATGCGTCTCATAATGCACTAGCTCATCCTGCAGTATTCTCTAAGGAAATTTCTAAATCTAATAATTCTTTATTCAAACTTTCCAACTTTTCCTGTTCTGCTTCTATTTGGTCATTTATCGTTCAGTTAACATTCATAAAATTTCTAAATGATTTCCAAGATTTCTCAAAAATATTTCATTCTCATAAATTTTTTTGTTGAACTTCTAATGCAAGAAGTTTCGCTTTTGCCAGACTTATCATTGCCATTGTTTCACTTCTCGCAGCCTTAGCTTCTTTATCCATAGCATCAATACTACTACTCGGATCAAAAATCATATTGTTTATTTCTTCTTGGATTTCTTTTAAATCTTTGGTGGATCAAGTAGTATTTTCGATATGGGTTTTTAATAGAGTATATGAGCTAGTTAACTCAGTTTGCTTTTGTTTATTTTCTTCCAGTTGCTTATGAATATCCTGTCGATTTTTTAAGTAATTCTTATCAGACTTATCTAAATCCTCTTGTTTTGCGAGAAGCTCATCATATTCTTCTCATAACTCTATAATTTTCTGTGAATAATAATCTGCTGATGTAGCAAGCGTCTCTTGTAAATACTCTTCTTTTTCTAAATTTTCGTTTGCTTTTTGTATTATTCAGTCTAATCTCCTTTTCTCTTCTATAAGTTTTACAATAGATTCTGTGTATTCAGATGATGAGAGTTTTCCTTCCCTAAATTGTTGATTTAATTCTGCCATATCTTTATCAATTCCAGCTACTTCTTTACTTAATTCGTGTATTTCGCTTTTTAGGTCTGCGATATTCTGTTTCAGATTTGTATCTGGTGTATCGAAGAGACTATTTATCCAAAAGAGAGCATCTTTCAGCACAGGAAGTAAAATGCCACCTACTTTCTCTATAATAACTTGTAGAGTATTTTCAGCCTGAGTTCTTAATCATGTTCGTGTATCAGCTGTTTGCTTCATCATATCTGCAAACTTTCCTCCCTCTTCCGTCATTTTCATAAATGCTTGCTCCACCATTTCTGCGGAAATTTCTCCATTTTCTACCATATCTTTAATCTCACTACTCGTTTTCCCAAGCATTTCTGAGAGAGTTTCTAGAAGTGGTACTCCTGCATTAGCAAAATCTCTCAAATCTCTTCCATTCAAGTATCCTTGCGAAATTACTTGCCCATAGTTATAGGTAAGTCTGCTAAATTCTACTCATAAAGCTGACTGTACATCTCAAAGAGCTTTCATCGTGGGGATGACTTTTTCGTATTTTACACCCATTGCCATCATTTGTTTTGCATTTTCTCTTACTTCTTGTCTATTTTTTGCATACTTATTGGAAAAGGTATCTAATTGATTAAGAAATTTATTTGCTTCATTTTCATCACCTCCAAGCATAGTAGTAAATGCGATTTTATTTCTTTCCAACTGGTCAGATAATTCAATTGATTTATTAAGTGCATTTTTGAAAAATGATGAAATATTATTTGCAACCTGAGAAAGAATATTTCCCAGTCCTGCAGACAAAGCATTTTTCATAAATCCTCACCAACTACTAGCACTTTTTTGGACTTCACTATCAATAGCTTTGAGTTGAGATTTTACCTTATTGATGTCAGCCAAAACCTCAGCTTGTATTTCTATTGAGAGATTTTTTTCTGCGAACTTTAAATCTCTTTGGAGCATTCTCAACTCTTTTTCTAGTGTTGCTTTTTGTAAATAAATGTTTGCATCTAGTCCAACTTTTAATTTGTAATCGTCAGCCATTTGTGAAAATAATATGGTATAAAAACTGCAAAGAAAAAACCAATGAGATCATCAGCTTATTCGAAATTTTGATTTAGTGTTAAAATTAGAAATACGGCTTGCGATGTTTATTATTACAAAAACTTGATTTTTTAATTTTTTTAGTTATAATACTATTGTTTATATGATACCTTCGTGATTATGAACCCTTACACTCCTATTCTCTATGATTGTTCCAAAGAGCCTTACTCTAAGATATTTAAGGAGTTTTTCTTTCTATTGTTTATTTTATGACTTATTGTGGTAGTCTTCTGTGGTCTCTTCCTATTGGTAGCTTACTTAGCATAAAAAATCTGACGGTGAATGTAGTCAGATTTTTATTATAATGATTATTTACTTTAATGCCTCTTCTTCATTATGTTGAATAATGAAATCATTCAATCATAAGCCAATTTACTCTCTGCATCATCTCAGTCATAAAAACAGTTTATATCACCACCTATTGCACATACAAATTTAGTTCTTCACATAGCTCCAAATCAATTTTGACTATCTACATCTCCCTTTATATAAGTCTTTGCATTAGCTTCTACTTCTGTTTGCATAGCGGTGATTTCTTCCTGTTTATCCCCATAGATATTTTCAACTTTTCATCTCACATAATCATCTGGTAGGGAATCTGCCCAATCCATATCATAAAAAACTGCGGTGCTTGGTGCTTTTAATACTTCTTTTATGGTTTTTTGCACATCTTCTATGTCTTGATGGTACTTATCACACTTTATCAAAGGAATTCAATTTTCTTTACACTCTTTTTTCTCTGGAGTTTCTCAGCATCAAACGAGAAACATACTTAATAGAAGAGTTGATAGTAATAATAATTTTTTCATGATGATAGTTCGTAAAAAATAAAAAGGACTATTAGCAGAGTGCAAGTCCATTTCATCTTCACCAAACTTATGAGAAGGTATAGCTAATAGCCCTTCTGTGTTTGGTAAATAAAAATGAACTTGCACCTCTTATATACCAATTTCCTTTCTATTTGCAATGACTTTTTCAAATTAAAAAAAGAAAGAGGATGACATTTTCTGCAATCATAAACTGACTATTGCACACTATCTAGTACTTCTTCCCGATTTTCTGGGAATCACATTTTTGGAAGTTCTATTTCTGTATGCTGATGAATAAAATCTTTGAATTTGCTGATCCATTCAGCTCCATTGTGAATATGCTTCAAGAGATAACATATTGCAATAAGATATGCAAAGAGCGAGTCTCTATCTCCATTGAAATAAGTATCAAACTTCTTAATCCTTAATTTCTTCAACATTATTCTATTCCAAACTCTATCAGAATGGGCACAAAGGTTTCTGAGATAAGAAAGAGCATTTGTCCATGAACCTAGATAAGGAAATTTTAAATGGTAATTACTCGCTATTGCATTACTGTTTCCAGAAGTAAGAGCGTCATAAACGATAGAAATCTCTCAGAAGGCAAGCACTTGGAATACCATTCGATTTGCTGGTAATAGAGGATCTCCATATTTCCATTGATAATGTTTGATGAACACATTATTCTTGTTCTTGCTAACTCATTTTTTTATTACTCTTATTACATTATTAAATGCTGGCTCAGTGATGAAAAGAGAATCATTTAAGAACCGATGAGCATCATTATGTCTAAGGGAAATACTATTGATTACTTTCGTCTTAAAACTGACCTCTATCATTTCCAGAGCTTCCATCAATATTGCTTTAAGTCTGTTATCAAAGTTATATATGGTTGTAATATGTTCAAATGTTGTTCAATCAATAAATGTATTGGTAGATTTATCAAAAAATGGGAGCATATATCACGATAAGCGGTAATAAGAATTGTCTTTTAATATAGCTTTTGCAAATTCTTTATCTTGAATGATAAGTCATCTACTCTCCATAAGTGCAATATGTTCATCAGTACTTAATGGAGGTTTTGAAAAGGCTTCTTTTTGCAATAAAGAGGCATTTCCTGAAACTTGAATATTCCCTTGCATTGTATAGAGAAAGAGTAGTTAAAAAGCTGTCTTTTTTTTATGATAACTAATTTTGTGTAAAATCTTGTGTAAAATCTCTTGCATTTTGATTTTTTTTGAGTATACTTCTTTTACCAATACCTCCCCGTGCCGATGTCACAGCAATGTGATGATGCTCTAACTAGGGGGGGTTATTTAATTTGATAAAAATATTGTACTTATTTTCTTAATTATATCAAGCTATTTCTTTCTTCCTGCCAAGATAGCCTGTTCCCATTCTTCCTCACTAGTAAAATTCCTCTGGGGAGTTTTGAGACTATCCATCTTTCTCGGGTCTTTGATGTAGAGAATCATTTTGACCAGTGTTGCCATTTCTGAATAGGTCAGATTTGTGATTTGTTCTTTGGTGTATCAGGGATAGAAGTTCATAATACAGCACATATTTCGCACAATTAGAGCCTCTCAATACTCTCTATCCTGTGCATTCTTGGAGGCTACGAAACTAAACCCACTCAATCAAAAATTTGCTTAATGAGCTCATCTTGTTGGCTCATAGAGAGTTCCCCCATAAAAATTTCATAAAACGCTGACCATTCTCCTTCTATCAGCATTCTTCTGAGGAGTTCTGCTGTATTGACCCCCAATTTAAGTTCTACAACTTTCGGCTCTCTGAAAATTCGCTTCTTGTCTTCAAGGGTGATTTCCACGGTTTTATAGCCGTTGAGAAACTCTTCAAGGTTGATGGTTTTGTTCGACATCTGTAAATAGTGAAAGAATAAAAAGACCTATTGGAAAACTGGCAAGTTAAACCAATAAGCCTTTATTTCTTGCCAGTTTTTTAATTGCATTAGGTAGTAACAAATCCTTTATACTTTTCGTTGATGATCTCCCCTGTGATTTCCAGTGGCATTCCTGCCGTGGTGTTATCACTATCAGCAATTTGAGCAATGACAGCTTTATTGGCTTGACAGTTATCCACATATTGTAGGATATATCTCTTGTTCCCGTTCCATTCATACTCGTTGATGAGGAGCATTTTGAAGGGTTTTGCCAGAGAGTTCACATAGTGAGTAAAGTATTTCGCAGTAGTATCAGGAGTGATGGTATAAGTAATGATGATTTTGGTTGTTGCCATATCAGCCTCAGTCAAAACTCCACCAGCAAGAAGTGTAACGAGAGTACAATCTCCGATATTTTCCTTTCCTAATTCGTAGTCAGTATCTTTAACGAGCGTCTCTTCTACTCCATTTACTATCGCTTTAGCGGAGGAAATGGTTGCAAGAGCCCCATTAGCGTTGGCATACTTCAAAAGTATGCTACTATCAAACGACCAGTTTCAGGGAAGCAGTTCTACCACATCTCCTGCAATACTTCCACCTTGCAGTTCAATAAGTCCATTTTGAACGATCGCCCTCTTTTCTGGGGTGAGTTCGTGCATTGTGAAGTTGATATTGAGCTTATTTCCATTGGTCATCTTTTTGAGCTGTCCATTGGAATAGACATCATCTACCGTTTCTCCACCAGCAGAAATATCTTGGTCTTTATAAAATCCTACTTGGAGCATTTTATTCCAATCATACCCAATGAAGATTTCCATACTATTGGGGATCATGTCCTGAGGATTAAGTGGTGCTTTTAGAGTCATAATGTTTCAAAAAAAGAAATAAAATTAGGCATCCGTGCTACCTGCTTTAATATCCAATCCATTCGTTTCTATCAAAGCAATAAGTTCTTGTTTGTTCTCCTTGCCTGTGAGAGCTACTTCGTTTTTGGTGAGGAATTCAGCAAGGTCTTTTTTGGTATAGGAATCATAAGGAGAGGTTGTAGCACCTGTGTCTACTGGAACTTCTTTTTCGTCTACTTTTTTCATAACAGAAGGGAAAAATCAGATTTTTTCTCCTATTGTTTCTCCTACTTTGTAGGTCTTTTCATTGAGTGTAAACTCTTTGGTTACGATATAGGTCATAATAAAAATACATAAAGAATAAAAGGAATACTGGAGACTGCCACTAGGCAGTAACTCCAGCAATATATGCACACTTGTACGCATTTCTGTGCTGAGTGGTGATGATACTTCTGAGAGTTCTCTGAGTTTTTGAACTATCTTCATCATCTTTGTCAATTCTGAAAAGAATATCTTCTCCGTCATCTGGGTGTACTCCCACATCCAAGAGAATATCATTCTCATTAAAAACAAAGACATCACCGTTTTTCAGATAGTTATCTACCTCGAATTTTAGCTCATATCCGAGACTATCACTTACATATCCAGTAATTAAAGCACCTCCTGTAAATTTAGGATTGATACCGTTTACAGTTTTTTGCACATTGTTAAATGCATTATACAGTACATTCTTGGTCATAGCATTTACATAAATGACATTAGGAGTTCCGTTCTTTTGAGCAATTCCCAAAAGTACATTTTCAAACTTTTTCTCGGTTACTGCTCCTCACATATCAGCAGTGATACCACCATCATTGATGATAGCTTCTTTCAAACCTCCCATCATATTTCTTCCTTCATTCCCTGTTCCTGTTCCTCGGTCTTTGAATTTTCTTCCATAAAAAAGTCCTGTCTCGATATCCCCTCCCATTTCGTCCATTTTACCAACGGATTCTTCGGAAAGTACATCAACATAATCTTTTTTGGAGTAAATTCTACTTCTGGTGGAAAGCAGAACATCTTTTGTGAATTCCTGTACGATATTGGTTGATTCCACTTTATCGAGTTTCACAAAATCTTCCGTAATTTTCCCATCAGCTTCCGTTTTGTTCAGAATTGAGATTTCGGTATTCGCAGCAATAGCACTCGCAGGAGTATTCGCCCGTCCTCTTACTACGGTAAGGGTATTTTCTGACGGTTTTGCCGTAACTTTCACGAGTTCATCCCCAATCATTAAAATGTATCCTTCTGTTACTCTCGTATACAGCTCAGGATTAACTACCAATGCGGTAGCAGAAGCTGTTGCAGCAGTAGTTACTGTTCCTTTTCTGGCTAACTGTTTGGTAGTGAAGAAAGATACAGTTTCTGATTCAATATTTTTTCCTCTATTAATTTTAGAGAGCAGAGGGGTTTTGGTTGGAGCAAGTAGTAAGATACCAGCAGTCCAATCGGATAATTTAAAGTCTTTCGTTAATCAGATCATAGTAATAAAGTATTAAAGAGTAAAAGATTACTTTTTTTCCGACAAAAGTTTAATGTACTCTTGTCTTTCATTCGGAGAAAGTGCTTCTCCCTTTTCCAGTCTAGATTTGAATTCAGCAATTTTCCCAGCATTACCTCCATTGTCAGGCACTCCGCTTCCTCCTTTACCACCTTCTTTGGTTCAAAAGAGTTCCAGAGCATCTTCAATTTTGGATGCTTTATCGAAAGGATCTTCTACACCAGTGAGGAAGGACTCAAACTTTTTGAACTTTTCTTCTCACAAAGTCTTTTTCACTTCTTCTAGCTTGGTTTTATTCCTTTCGTCTTGTGCTTTGTTCCTTTCGTCCCAAAGCTTCTTTTCTGAGAGGAGTTTTTCTCTTTCTGCTTTCTTCTGAGCAAGCTCTTCATCTTTCGTTTGAATAACTTTCTCATACTCTCCAGCTTTCTTCTGTTTTTCTTCCTCCTCTTTCCTTTTAGCATCTTCGTACTCAGCTTCTTTCTGTTTGTACTTGGCTAATTCCGCTTCGATGGTCTTTCTTTTCTCAGTTTCTTCTCTGAGTCTGTAAGAAGGAATCATATCATCTTCCTTTTTACCACCGCCTTTATCGGAAGGCTCACCGCTTCATCCTCCTTTATCGGAAGGAGTACCGCCATTATTTCCGTCTCCGTTTCCTCCATCTCCACCATCTCCTTCTGCAAAGAACCTTCCAAAGTTCATTCATCCAGCACCTGCAAAAGCGAGTTGTGATTGAGGGAAGAAAAGAGATAAGAAGTCTGACATCGACTGTGATACATACACGATGAATTGTTGTAGTGTTTTCATACCAGTTTTTTTACATAAAATAAAAGCGACTGTGAATATAGTCGCTTTTGTGATTTAGTGTAAATTTTCTATGAGAGTTTCTTTATGAGATTGGTGATGTATTCCTCTATTTCTTTCACATATTCTTGTTGGATTTCCTCGCTATCACTGCTTCAAATTTCTGCATCTTTGTATTGCTCAATAAGTTCAAACAGTCTTGCTCTTTTCTCCTCTGGCGATAATCCTTCTTTTCCAAGGTCGCTAAAAGTAGCATCAGCGTACCTCTTTACCCTAAATTCCATCGTTGGTTCTTGTCCTACAAAATCTACACTCATTTTCTTAATGTAATAACTAAATAATCGTTTTCTTTGTATCTATCCCCAATTATAAACTTTTCCCCCCTATTTATCAAGACTTCTTTCTGGGATGGATATTGTGAGTATTTATTCACACTAATTCCTGCCCCTTCTATTTCAAACATAACTTTATAATTTCATTTCAAGAAGATACCTGCTACATCCTTCTCTTTCGATGTACTCATATATCATTTATCGAAAAAAGTATCACCATTCAAAAGTTTATTATACTCTTTTTCTGTCAATGAAGCTCATCTGTAAAATGTTCATTCTTCCTTTGGGAGATTTGCAAAGAGTTTATCCATCACTCCCAGAGAGAATTTGTCTTCTTTGGTAAGGTTTCCTTGTCTGAGGTGTGCATTTAGAGTAAGATTTCCTTTTCTGGTATAGTCTAATAGTATCGCCTCATTCACTGTCCCAATCGGAGACTCTAACATATTGTGCTTATATTTCACAGCTCTTAATGCTTTTTCCAAATCCTCATTTTCTAATTTATCTCATCCAGAGCAATTTCTATGTATCCTTTACAATTGGGATGATAAGGAGGAAGTTCTACTGCTCCCTTCGCTATATCGAAAACTCTATTTTTGTATCTCTGGCAGATACTACAACAATCAATGTGTTCAATCACTAGAAACTTCGTAAATCCGTTTTCTATGCCTCTGTTCAGGGTTCATTGGGTATTAGCCAGAGCAGTCTGAGTTCTGACAAGCATATCTACATATCTCTTGATGTTCCGTGTCTTTCCTCATCTATCACGAAAACTTGCTATTCCTTTTTGTTCAAAGGATTTTATCAGATTTGCTTTTTGTTCAGCAATATTTCCTTTCACCATCCCTTTGGCGAGGAATTCGGTCACATCTATTCCATAGAGAGTAGCGAGGGTTGACCTCATATTGACCCCTATTCCATCAATGGAAGCATTCACATATCCAAAATCCTCATTCAGGAGTGCTTTCCCTGCTTCAAGGTGTACGGGTCAGACTTCACGAACCATCCCGCTTACCGTTTCCAACCTTTCCTGATAATTCTTTTGGTTTTGTTTGGTGAGTTCGATAAACATTTTATCATTCCCTTGAAAATCTTCGACATACAATGCTCCTTTGAGATACTCTTCTTGGACACGAAGGTCTGCCCAAAGTTTGTAATCAGATTTCATTTGCTCTTGGAGAGCTTTAATTCTTTTGAGGTATTGGTTAGCTTTGGTAAGGTTACCTACTCCTACCGCTTGTCGATACAGTTGCTCTATCTCTCTACTCGCTTGATGAAAAACCCTGATGAGTTCTTCATCGAAATAATCGTCAGTAATTGCAGTAAAGTCAGTTCTTTTTATCGCCATAAGAGTTTAATTGGAAGAAGTAGAGCAAAAAGCAGAAGAAAAAGAGCAAGACAACCTTGAAGAAAAAGAAACCAAAATAAAGCTACCGCCTCTTTGGTTCTCATTTTTTCCAACATTGATTGCAGTTTCTCGGTGAGGGTGGTTTCGTTATCAAAAATGTACTTTCGCATATTCATTATTCGTCTTGGTTAGGAGATAAAGTACTTCAAGTTCTTTTATATTGGTCTATCATCTCTTCATCTACCGTATCCAGCTCTTTTTTTGCTTCCTCTTCGTCCATTCCCATCGTGAATTTGATGGCTGATTTTTTGGACATAATCCCCATATTCATCTGTTGCTCTGCAATACGAGTATTCTTTTCAATGTTGAAGATTTCTACCTTTGGAAACTTGATGGTAGGATATGTAGTAATGGTACTTCCTGTTGCAAATTCCAACATACACACAAACATTGCTTGTAGGGTAGTGTAAATCATATTCTGCTTTTTGGAAACCCTACTATAAAATCCTTCAAACT
Source organism: Candidatus Peribacteria bacterium (assembly GCA_031288635.1). The sequence goes on from JAITQZ010000119.1 coordinate 14,858, forward strand.
CTTTCTCGGTGGTTCCCACAGGATTACTTCCTATCAAGGCATCCAATCCTAAAAACACGGTAGGAACACTTGAGACAGAAGATACTAACCTGAAAAGGAGTGGTAAATATTCCTTGATTGCAGTGTTGATATAGGAACTATCCTTCACGATGTAGGTTGCTGGTTGTTCTCCTCCTTCGTGGATGATGTAGTCTGGCTTTTCGGTCAGCTTTTTGATTCTTGTTGATTCCTTTTTCTCAGTATCCCAGTTGGGTTTAAGTGCATTTGCTCCTTTTGTTCCTGCATAACTTGCTGGAACGGACATTATACTAGTCAGATTTTTAATGAATTCTATAGAAATCTGGCTTGTCCTATCGTTTATCTCTTCAAAGAGCGAAGCAAGGTCTACGTAGTCAGATTGATTAAAATATCTCGGAATATTCCCTATTCTATCGGTATTTTTGTCTTTTGTAACCATATGGGGATTTTCCAAATCGTTATTGAAAAGAAAAATGGGGAGTTTGGAGAGGACTTCTTCACTTTTCGCTTCTTCAATCTTATTGGTAAAATTCCAATTGATGTCGTAAGCATAGATTTCACCAAAGTATCCTTTCCGTTGTCCATTTTCTTTGGCATACCTATCTACATACAGCTTATTATCGTTGGGAGACTGGCTATCAGTAATCACCGAAAAAATGAAATGCTCTTTGATGTCCTCAAAGCTATCTCCTATGGTGAGTCCATTCATATTTGCGGAATAATTCGTTACGGGGATATGTTCAATTCTCACTTTCTCATCATCAGTTTTTCTTACTCTCGCTATGGCATAACCGATACTTGATTGGGAATTGATGAGAGCATTGAGAGTGATTTGGAGCTTATTTTTATCCGTGATAGTGATAAATTTTGTGTTGAGGTCTTCGCTCTCTCGTTCTACATTGACTCACTTCCCAATGATGGTATTCGTATACGCCGAAGTGATTGCCCTAGCAAAATTGATAGGAAGGTAAATAGTGTCATCTTTACCATCTTTCGTGAGGTCGGATTTGATGTTAAAAATCTTTTTACGGAAATTATTATCCGAAAAAGTAGTAAGCTCGTTAGCATACATACTAGCAAACCTTTCTTTTGATTTGATAAATTCCCTAAAAGAAGCAATATTGATCGTCATTGAGTGGGGAGTAAACAATAAAAAATCTTTTGTGTACTATACACAAATTCCTAATTTAGTGCTGATTATATTTCGATGAGAGGGTATTTCCTCATCTGATAGCTGATAGCTTCTCCAAGTATTCCGTCATCGTGATGTCCAGCTTGTGCTACTTCTTTCATCTGCTCGTTGTAGATGAGGGTGTACATCTCTTTTTGGATTCTGGGGTCAATTTCCGTAATAAACCTTTCTCTAATGGCTTCCTTAAATTCTGACATCATAATAGGTCTGGTCTTACTATTCGTTTCTCGTCCAATTTTCTGGGTTTGGTAGTTGTTTTTGCGGTCGATGGTCTGTTGCATAAAAAGTAAGTCATATCGTGGATAGTCCACAGCTCTTGCATAAAAGGCGTGTCCTGTGTTGTTCTTTTCTACTCCATACCTTCCCCAGTATCAGAGTTCTATCAGTCTATCAATGACAACACACAGATATTCAGGAGGACATCTTCCGTAGTAGACTGCCAGTAGTTCAAGGGTTTCTGGCTCACGAATGATGATGCTTGCAAAATCACCATCAATCACTCCTTCGCAGGTATCAGATCCACCTACAATCTGCTTTTTCGGTGCTGGTCTGTAAATCCGTAAGTCTGGAATAACCTCATCTACACGATAAGGAGGAGTAATCAGATTTTTGATGAGAATACTATCAAATACCGTTCTTCCTGTGGTGAGGAAAGCTTCCTCTGGGGTAGTAGGGTATTCCTGAAAAATGATTCTCGCATCAGCGTATTGTTCATATTTTTTTAGGTATCGTTTTTTCTGCTCCTCTGTCAGGTGAATCTCTTTTCCTTGCCAGTCTTTTATGGGATTATTGAGGTGTTGCAGTTCTTTGGGAAGAATAACCTTTTCGCCTTTCCCCAAGGGAAGTTGATATTCATCTACCATATACCATCAGAGAAAAATACAGGTTCGTGTTGGATTATCTCCTGCATCTTGTCGCTTGTGTCGGAGCTGTTCAAAGGCATTCCCAAATCCATTTGCAGTGGTTTCAACGGCGATGTCTCCGTCATTAGGTACGGTATCTAATGCACTCGCTAACATCTTATCCGCATCACCCATAAATGCCATTTCAGAAATGTGGAGTTTAGTTCGTGTAGATCCTCTCGGACTTCTGATGACTTTGATTTTGCTGTGGTTATCAATAAACGAAAGCTCAAACTTACTATCATATTTCTCTTTTGGTTTTGTGAAAGTGATTCAATTTTTTAGTCTGATGGATTGGGGAAAATTTGCATTGGCGAATTTTACTTTGTCGAAAATTTCGATCCTTGCATCATCAGAATTAACGATAATTCCCACATTCCTATTGCTCTTCATAATCACATCGTCCAATCCACTAATCACTTCATTGGTGGTTACTCCTGACTGCCTTCCTTTGAGGATGATTAACCTCACTCTTCCAAATTTCTCTCTCAGCTCTCTTTTTTTGTTTTCCAAAAGCTCCTGTGTGGCATTTCTGACAAAGTTCACAGTCTTTCCTTGTTTATTAACGAGTTTGTAGAGGTGAGAAAGCCTCCACTTCTTGCTATAAAAGTTGCTCTGCATTTACTCTTATTTTTTTAAAGACATTTCTCATAATGTTTTTGACTTTCATTTCATCCACTCAGAGAATATCAGCAATATCTTTTTTATAAACCTTGCTTCCGTCTCGTTCATTCTCGAAATAACAATCTAAACAAAAATCTTGTATTTCTTCAATGACTTGTTTGTAGTTGTCTTGTATCTTAATTTTCCTCGAAAAACTGTTTCTCTCTTCTTTCCGATAGTAGCAGATAGTGAGGACATTCCCTTGAATGGAAAACTTCATCAGTCATTTTTTGAAGACATATTGGGTTCTCGTGAAATACCTAATAAGCTGGTGAGTGAATTTGTTTATGTTCATATATTATTTATGTGAGATGTAAAGAGGTTGTAAGAGTATGATTTTTTGTCTGTTTTTATCGGGATTTTCTTTGCAGTTGTGTTGATTCTTTTTCTGTTCATCATTCCTGCTACTCGATTTTGGCTTTTCTTGGAGTCTAGTATAATAAATGTTTCAAATGTCTAGTCATCTACTAAATCCTCTTCATTGATAGGTGGATTAACGGTAGTATTCCTATTATCGTTTACTCTTGTTGGTTCTCATTTTTCCGTTTTGATCATTTCCCGTAGGGTTCTTACTTCCTTGATAGAGAGTTTAGGAATAGCAGGGTTTCATTTCCCTATCGCTTGATTGGAATATTCCACCAACATATTGAAGATGTTCTTGTGGATGTCTCCCAATTTTTGCATATCTGGTTTCCATACTTTGATTATCTCTTCTTCTGCCTTTTCTAATGCTTTTTCTCTCATTCTTCTTAGTCGTTCTTTTTTTTCCGCTCATCGTGATGCTGTCTTTTTTCTGATGTTTCAATTTAATTTTCAGATCCCTTTTAAATCCCTTAAAAATCCCTTTACCTCAAAATAATCACTTTCGATAAATTCCAGTTTCCAAGCTGACCAATCTATTGTTTGTCCTCTTTTTCTCGCCATTTTCATTTGTACTTAAATAAAGCTTAATTCTAATTTTCTGTTGATGCATTTTATGGGTTTTTTATAAGTTGCATATATATATCTTGAATACCTCTTGATGATTACCTCACAGAAGGCAGGGTCAAGCTCCATCATATAACATACTCTTTTGGTATCCTCACACGCTATTAGAGTTGTTCCGCTTCCTCCAAACATATCCAGCACATTCTCGTTGGTTTTCGTGCTATTCAGGATTGCATGTTTCACTAACCTGACAGGCTTCTGGGTAGGGTGTTCGTATTGCTGGACATTATGGCGACCGATACTTCGTATGGTTGTCTTGCCTTCTGTCTCTGCTTGTCTTCGCTTTTTGATTTCTGCGAGGATTTCACTATCCGTCATAGTATGGAAGTCCTGTGTGGTACAGCAGAAAACATCTCAATAAAAGTCCGCTTTGTATCCTTTTTTGTTCGCATAGAAAAAGGGTTCGTGCTTCTGCTTGTAATCTCCTCCTACATGGTTAATTCACGGTTTGTTCCAGATGAGTTGTTTATTGATTTCGAATCAGCTTTTTTCTAACGCTGTTTGAAATTCCCTTTGGGTAGAATGACTATGAAAGATGTAGGATGCTCCTGTATTGGTTAGGTAGGGGTAGGCAGTTTTGAAGGTCGTTTGTAGAAAGTCTAAAAATGCTGATTCGTCCATGTGGTCGTTCAGAATTTTTCTGCTGGTTTTCTTTCCGCTCCCTTTGTAATTCACATTGTAGGGAGGGTCGGTGAAGATGGTCTGTACTGTTGCTCCATTGAGGAGTTTATCCATATCTTCCTTCTTCGTTGCATCTCCACACATCAGCCTATGTTCTCCGAGCTGGAAAATGTCTCCATACTTGACGATAGGATCGGTAGTTGGTTCTGGGACGGTATCTTCATCTTCCTTATTCAGTTCTACATCCAACATTTCTAAATTGAGTTCCTTATCTGCATACATCTCATTAAGAACAGGATTATTGAGCTTTTGGAGAATGACTTCAATATTTTTCAGATTGTCTTTCGCTTTTTCTGCGATAATGTTATCCAGCAATCTGTACTCTTCTTTTTGCTCCTCTGTCATATCGGAGTATTGGATAACAGGGACTTCTTTCATTCAGGCTTTTTTGGCAGCTAGTAATCTTCCGTGTCCTGCTAGGATGATGTTTTTCTCGTCAATGAGAATTGGAGCTCTAAATCCTACCTTCATTATTGAGTAGTCCAAAGCTTCCAGTTGTTCTTCTGGATGATCTTTGTTATTGAGTTCGTATTCTTTTATGGTATTGATGTCTATGATAAGGTATTTTCAGTTCATTAGGAGATTCTTTTTAAGAGAATAAAAAATCTGACTACGGACTACGGTCAGCTCCGTGAGATTTCGTAAGGTTGTGGGATTGGAGATATGCTTGCATTTCAGAAAAAGCACGCAATAAAATTATAGCGTGTCTTTCATGTGCTTATGTATTCGTTGGAATTTTATACAAAGAGACCAAATAATCAAGTAAAAGTAACCTAAGAGAACTATTAGTTAGCGGATTTTATTCCTTTTTGATTGTTTTTGCTATTCATTTAATTATAATGTCAACATCATAAACAGAAAGGTACGCTACATTTTTTACTTAATAAATAGCGTATTACAATGGAAATCAACGAATATTTACTTTTTGAATTTTATGAATATCTTGAAGATGTTAAAGATCGTACAGAAAGGTATTGTAGAGAGACAATGTATGGAATAAAAGAATTCTTACTTCGGTATAAAGGAACAAAAAATACTTTTAATGTTAATATAGAAGATATTGATTTAGGAGTATTTTCCGAATTCACCATTTTTCTCAAAAGGAAAAAAGTCTGAAATACTTCACCGAACTTCTTAGATTGAGCGACTCTTGCTCCAAGTACTGTGAATAAAAGAATACTTGCTCTCAAATTACTCATTGAACGATCGAGAAAATACAAAAATATAGGTATCAATGTGGAAAATGTAGAAATGTCGAAAGAAAAAAGGTCAAGAAAGACTTTTTTAGATAAAGAGGAAATCTTACAAATCATAGAACATATCGAAAATACAGAAAAAAGAACAGAAACCAAAATGAGAAACATTCTTTTAATTAAAACAGCTTTCAATACCTGACTTCGTATGTCAGAATTGTTAAGCATAAAAGTATCTGATATTAGAACGGATACTCCTTTTTACATAAAAGGGAAATGAGGAAAAGAAAGACTTGTTGATATAAATCCAGAACTTAGGGAAGAAATGCTTGCATATGTTGGATACACTTCAAAAGTAAACAGAAATCAAGGAAGGATAATTTACAAGTCTGAGACAGGTTTTGTATTCATTAACCACTCTGACAATCATTACGGGAAACAGCTTTGTTCGCAGTCTGCATCCACAATTATTAAGAAGCTATGTGATGATATGAGGTTATACCATTGATGGACAAAGTATTGGACGATGCATACACTTCGCCATTCCTATGCTTCACAGGCAGTGAAGGACTGAGTACATATTGTAGTACTTAAGGAACTTATGGGACACGAAGACATCAGAACAACAAACTGATATACTCATGTTGATGCAAAATTTTTAATGGAACAATTATACAAAATACAAAAAGTAATATAATAATCGCAAGTATGAATTGCAAAATCGAAGAAACATCACTTTGACTTGATTTTTATGTTCTTATTACTATTATTCTTGCTGATGATGTTCTTTGTATATATCCACTTGAAAATAGATTTATATATTTTCAACGAGAGAAACCCAAAATCTAGGGTGTGTAGCTCAGGGGTTAGAGCAGTCGGCTCATAACCGATTGGTCGTTGGTTCGATTCCAACCACGCCCAAGTCGAATGTCCGACACCAAATTTGTGGTCTTATCGTCTAACGGTCAGGACAGGAGACTTTCAATCTTCTAATCGGGGTTCGATTCCCCGTAAGACCGCCATTTCAATGGGGTGGTAGTTCAGCTGGTTAGAACGCCTGCCTGTCACGCAGGAGGTCGACGGTTCGAGTCCGTTCCATCCCGCCATCTAAATGGTGCAAAATCTCTTGAAAAAGTGGAAAGAATGGGTATAAGAAAATGTTCAGTGGTAGTATTTCAATATGCGGGTGTAACTCAATTGGCTAGAGTTCCTGCCTTCCAAGCAGACTGTTGCGGGTTCGAGTCCCGTCACCCGCTCCAAACGAGACTTTTGAGGCAGTAGCCTCAGTAAATAGTATAAATTGAGGAGTTTGAAACCCCTCATTTTTCGTATAGTAAATTTTACCTCAAAATAGAACTCCTGTTTGTAAAAATAATTTCTCTTTTTCATTTGCAAAGCTGTCCTTTTTTGTAGTATTACATTGCATCGCTATCAGTTATCAAATAAAAACTAGACATTTCTATCTTACTGATTAGTGATGCATTTTGAATTATACTTTCTCTTGTAATCTTGTTACAACACAGTTAAATTGTCAGTAAAATAAACACAGTTAAAATGTCAGTTGATAGGATTATGGGGAAGTAAGTTTATAAGGCAAGAGAATTGTTCAACTTCGTAATTGTGTTTCTTTATGAACCTATATATAGGTTCTTTTATTCCATGCACAAAATGTATTCACTCCTTTTTCACATTTTCTTTTGAAACATTTGCATTTTTCTGAGAAAGGGATATAATAAAGGTAGAATTTTATTTATTTTTTACCTATTATGGCAATCCTTACTCAAGAGCAACTGTGAAGTATCAAAAATTCCTTCAAAAAAGGAGCTTTTGCTACGAGCTTATTTCTTGCCTTGATGATGGGGAAACCTGCAGAAAGCAGAGCAAGTATTCCTATTGATGATCACCGTATAGAAAGAGTGAAGCTTACTTCTCCAGAGCAAATCAATCAAATTGTAAATGAATTTCTTGAGTGAGTAGGATTAGACACTTCTTTTGAAGGGATGAAAATAACCCTTCCAAAAGCAGTAGCGAAATATGTTGCTAAAGGAATAAAGGAACTGACAGATTCACAAAAGGAGATACTGTATAAAATCCTCAGAGAAGAACTTCAGTCAATTCCAGAATCAGAGAGAGTGGCATTTTGTATTCTTATTGCAGGATATTGTGGAGTACAATTCTGACCAGAAGATTTTAAAATAAATTTTCCTAACCCAGAAAATTTTTCTGAAAATAAGTTGGTATGATTAGCATGTACAGTTTTCGGAAATGTTTTGATTGAAATAGCAAAAGGAGAAAATCAGAGACCAGATATTTATGTAAGACCGCAACAAGATAACAATTATCAACGAACTCCTGAACAGTTAGAATATTTTCGTAATATCATTACAGAAAGATTTCCACACATTACAGATTTAGATGACCAGTGGTTTGAGGAGATGAGAAATGATCTTTATAAATTTGAGTATATTATAAGTGGTTCTCCTGATTTATGGATAAATGCAATAAAGACTAGGGAACATCTAGAGAAATCTCTCTCTATGAGTAAGGAACAGATAAGAGAACTAATTATTCAACAAAAGATAAATTGAAAAATAGCTATAAATTGGATTGATGTTATTATTCACTGAAACCTAAATAGGAATTGAATTAAAAAATGTCATATGAATACTATGACAGAATTATGTATGATCTCCTCACTTAATACACCACTTCTAGATTGGCAATACTAAAATATTATATATTTATTTTTCAATTAATAACAAATGTTCCCTACAAAAGAAACATTAGTACACATCTTAAAGAAATTAGTTTGATATTGGGACTTAGCAACATATTTTCTTGAGATGGTAGAAAATACTGATGATGAAAAGCTCTTAGCGGACATTTTCAAACTAATAAAAGAAGAAATCAATAATATGAAAGATAGTAATACTAGAGAGCAGATGAAGAAATATTTACAAGAACAACTACAACACGAAAAGATAGAAGCAGATGAACATAAAAAAGCAGATGAAGATTTAGGAAATGCTTTGCAACTTTTATTTTGATAACTTTTATAATGTCTACAGAGCACCTTACCAATCAGGAATGAACTTCGGACAATCAAGACATACTAAGTATAGAAGAACAAGAACTTCAAAAGACTTTGAATTATCTTGAAGAAAATACTACTCATTGTAAAAAAGTTGGTGAATGATTAACTTCTAATTGTGATGAAATTAAAAAAGAGATGTTAAATTTAGTTTCGTTCAACAATAAAGTCTCTGTTGCATACGGTAAAATTAAAGAAGATATTCCTCTTACTTCAGAAGATGAAAGTGCTTTAAAATTATATTACGTAATAAAAATTAACTATATACCAATTGAAGAACAACGGATAACATGGAGAAATAGTTTAAATCCCATAAATGGTAAAGAAAATCTATCTGAAAATACGCCTGAAAGTATATCTGATGAAAAAGAATTTATTACAAAAATTAAAGAAATAAAAAATATTGATGATATTCAAAATTTTTCTACTGAAGAAAAAGAAAAAATCTTATCAGCAGGTAAAACATTAAAAGAATCTCTTAAAGATAAAAAGGATTTTACTGATGATGAAAAAGTATTACTTGATTTTTATGAGATGTTTGAAATATATGAAGCAATCCAGATTTCTGAACTTATGGATAAATTAGAAGTATCTATAGGTGGATTTTTAAAAACAAAAACAATAGAAGATTTAAATCAAGAAAACATAAATTATTCTAATCTTGCCTGAAATTTTATCTCTTATTGTAAAATAGAAGATACTATTTTGTGAAAATTATCTAAAGATAAAAAGAAAGATTTAGTTACCAATAAAATTGTTACTTTTGTACAACAATCAATAGAATCAAGAAAAGAATTGATAGATACTAATGGGAAGGAGAAATCAGATTGGTTAGTATTTGAATCCTTAGCTTCTCGTGTATGTTCTCAATGGGATACAGCGTGGAAAAATAGTAGTGGAGATACAATCTCCTTGGAAGGTAATTCAATATCAAAAAAAAATATCAAGGTAGAATCAAGATTACCTTCAATTATAATCACTTTACCTGAAAAGTTATATCAATATCTCATTAAAGACAATTCAGAGGGGTTTTGAGAAACAAGGTGGCTAGGCACCAAAACTCCTATCTGCTTTATAAATAATAAAGAAGATAGTTTAAAAAAGCAGGAAGAGGATGAAAATAATGCAAAGCAAAATAATGCATATTTAGTAAATGAAGATTGAGTATCCCCATTAGAAGCACTCAGACAAGCAAGAGAGGGGACATATCTCCACGAACCACAACATGTAATGGATAAAATTTTTGGGATGGATAACAATAACAAAAAACCTTTTAATGAAGTTTTACCTCGCTTAGCAGAAAGACAGTCATTAAAAGGGATAATGAGGGATTTGATGAGAGTAGATAGTTATGATCCATATTTTAAGTATGAAAATCATAAACCAGAACCTGAACAAGCTAATGCCCAATATGAAGAAGAATTAGAGAAACGAAATGGTGAGAAAGTAGAATTTGATAAGCGTATGCAAGCGTTTAAAGATTGAATATATAATACTACATGAAACACATCAATATTACAGGCACAATTAGATAAATACTTATCTAGTTGAATAATAGATAAAGAACTGTGAGAGATGGCAAAAGATAAACATATAAATAATTACTTAAAGAAAGCCAAAGAAACTAGAGATACTCTCAAAAATTGATTACGAGTTTTAGTTGAATTAGATTGTATTTGTGATAAGGATTTGATGAAGGAAAATAAAAGCGAATGAAAATTAGAAGAAATATGGAAAGAAAAAGCTGAGAATATCGTTGATTGGGATAAATGGAAATTAAATCCAAAATGAAAAAAAGATAATTTCCCTAAATGTATTATTAATACTTTATCTAATACACCTATTGAAGATTGGTGAAAAATATGTAAATATGCTAGACAATATGGTATCCAGCAATGTGGCATAAGTCCATGTAAAGTAAAATAGCAATCGTACTCTAGCTATATCATAATCTGATTTAGAATTTGAGAGAACATAAAAAAAAGTGGTACCGCTAACAGAGCATAGACGATAAAATATCTTTATAAATGAGTAATAAAATAGAATACTCAACCATCTCTATAGAATGTGAATAACAATGGGTTTTCCTATGAAATCTTGCTAGATAGTGTTTTGGAAACTCTGAATAACCAAAAATTAGACATAAAAAAATATCCCTCTTAGAAAATAAGGAATTTTTATACATTGAGAGGCGTGTGTATACGTTATTTTTCTCTACTTAA
>JAITQZ010000021.1 GCA_031288635.1 Candidatus Peribacteria bacterium
TTATTCAATCTCCATTTCTAAAGAGTTTTTCCAGAATCGCCTTGATTTTCAATGTTGACTTTTCCATATCACGAACAATTTACTGTCATTTCTATTTTTTGAATTTCCTATATTTTAAAAAAAAGAACTCAAAGACTGACTTGATAGTTGAGTTCATTTTATCAACATATGAAACATATAGTTTTACTCCCTAATCTATGGCATAACAGCATCTTCTAAGTCCTCACGCTTTACATATTTATTATGCGGTCGTCAAAACCTAAATTCCAAAGCACCTGCATGAGTTCCGCATGAGCGAACCCATACAACAGCATCTTCTGGTAGTGAAGAAAAATCTTTAATGATGTCATCTTGTTTTACTATTTTACTATCATTATTGTCGCGAAAGCCTCCATTTCAACCGTACTGTTCAATAGAAGATTTTTCCCATTGTTTCGTATCATGATCGTAATGATAGGAAACAGAATGATACCCAGAATGATACCCAGAATCTTCCTCTTTCTCTTCTTCTCGGCCATAAAAGTTTGACTTTACCTCAATGGCACCATAATAATCTAATTCTTCTACAATCCTCATCAGATTTTTCACTTCCTTAGGATACATCATTTTCTCTCTACTTCTTCATTCGTTTTCTTTTCAAGAATGTTGAGATTTTAAGACAGTATCAATTCCCCTTCTCGCGTCTCATATAAATTTTGCATTTCTCCTCCTTTTTGTAGGTTCTTCACCTAGCTTAATTTCATCGTTGTTAATCATTGTTATAATTGGTTAATAAATAAATGTATCTTAATTATATATATATCAATTAAAAGCAAATATTTATCGACTTTTTTACCAACCACATAAAAAAATCTGACCTCACCTATGAAATCAGACTTTTTTCTTGCACTCTGGCTATTTTATTCAACTTTTTCTAATGCTTTTCTCAATGCTTTACTCACAATGGATAGTCCTTTGTCGGTACGATTAACCACTGGTGTTGGAGAAGAGTAGAATGGGTCTTCTGTTTCGTTTTCGATTTGTTCTTGTCGGTCTTCATCGGTAAATCTGCTTCCTTCTCCCTCTAATACTCCATCAGTTTCATAAAACTCGTAATGTGTAAAGACCGGTCAAACGACCACTCTGGTACCGTTTACGTCGTTGACCATTAGCAACATCAATGCAGGACGACCTACGGCTTCGTACAGAGGACCATCATTTTCGCTAGTGAAGATGTCGGCAATTAAAGCAGCTCTAGCTTCTTTTAATGTGGGTTCACCGATGGTTTTGGTAGGGAGGATGATGTCAGTGAATTTTCCATTTCAGGAAGGGAGCAAGCGGAGCCATTCAAAGTCTGCGTCATCAATGATTTCGTTGTGCATTTGTTTGATACTGATGTCTTTTAGCTTGGTAAGAATGTTTCCAAACTCTCTGAATTTTTCCTGTTCGTAGGTACCGCTGAAATAAGGTAAGGTTTCTGCGTTTAATTTTATCAAGGTATCTAAAAAGTCTGGTTCACTTTCCACATAGCCTTTTGGTACTGGGAGCGGTGGATTTGCTACGTAGATACTACACAAATCATCTCCTCCACCTCCCATTTCTGCGTATGCTTGTTTTACATAGAGTAAGGTGTCGTGTTTTAGTTCGGTATAGGAACCTAGGTAGGTAATCAGATTTTTCAACGCATAGACAGGGTCTAGACGGAAATAGGGAGCATTTTCAAGGGGAGCTTGCAAGAGCAGTCCGAGCATTTGAAGTCGTTGGTGATAGATGTTGTGAGTGATGGCTTCGCTATTGGAGCGGGCAAGCCCTGTTCCGATAAGTTGTGCTACTTTTTCTTTTGCAAAGGCTTTTATCGTATCCCAGCTAGATAGCTGTGTATGTCCTTCGTCTTCCAGAATGGAGTGTGGAGCTTTTTCGGTAAGTCGGAGTTTTACGAACTGGTCAGCAAGAGGGCTGTTTTCCAGAATTGTTGGAACGATAAAGGCAGTCTGTATATTGGGTTTCTCTGCAAATTCTTTTTCGGCACTGCCTGCTGTAGTCAAATCGAACAGGTAGCTATCCAGTGTAAATTTCTCTCCGAAGAAGACGAAGCCATCGGTTGTTTGCTTCGCGATGTCTTCTGTGATACATTCTAGACAGTCTGCTTGATAGTGGGTGGATTGGATTTTCTGAGGATGAAGGGCGGCTAATTGTTCGATAATTTGCTCCCAAGGTCTAGCGGTTCCAATAATTCCTGAGGGTAAATTGATTCGTCCATATTGTTTCAAGTAGTCTCTCATTTCATTTAATGTCAAATCATCATCACCTCCGATGAGATTTTTAATTTGTTCAGAAAGCTGGTTGAGACTTTTCACATCGTTTTCTGGAATTGTGGAACTCATCACCATTGCAGCCAGCGTAAGACTTTTACTATTGAAGTAGAACTTTTCTCTCATTAGCCATTTCATCGCCATAAAATAGGTTTTCAGCAGCGAAGAATCGGTATAGTGCGACCTTGGTTTGAATTGCGTGTAATCTTGCTGCAATGTAATGTCTCCTGATTGCAAATCCTTTCTGGCCAAAATTGCCAGGAATTCGTCGTTTGCTCCGTCCTTATCGGCTTTCAGAATTTTTTCTACGATTTGAGGAATGAGGGTTTGATAGGTTGGAGCGAGGGTTTTTGCTATGGTCTGAGTTCTTTTCTGGATGATGTTTTGGATGTTTTCATCGGTGAGGTCAGTCTTTAAGTCCATATCCATTGCAGAACTTCGGGTAGTACTTGCCTCAATCAACTCTTGATTGGTAGGTAAAAAAATGTGCGGAATTGCCCGGTAAGCAGCGAGAAAATCATAAATTTCCAACAAATCAATCCAATTATTATCCTTCAAATATGTATCTTGAGAAAGATTAAGGTACTGTTTGTACAATTTTTCTGAAAGCGTTGTTAACGTCGGTCTGGCGATTTGTTCTTCGTAGTATTTCAATCCATTATCAAAGAGCTTGTGAAAAACGTGCAATAAAAGGTCATCCGTAATGAGCAGCGTATTAAATGGGAATCTCGCATTTTCTTCGATAGCTCCACCAATTTCTCCGGCAATGGTATTTCGTTCTTCTGAGGTGCTGATATTTGTAGCAGCTGCTCTACTATAGTTAAAAGGGTAATAGTTATACAAGCCTGAAAGACTGGTAATCGTCCATCCTCTGCTTTCTAGTTGCTTTTTTACAGTATTGGGAAGAGATACTAAAGGGGCTGCTTTTCGGTAGCCGCTGATGGTGATACTATTTCCTGAAAAAAGTTCGGTAGGTTGAAGAGGCCTTTGTTGCATATTTTCTCGTCCTTGTGTCAAAAGAGTCACTCAACGGATGGTAGCATCAGGTCCCGTAGAAGGTGTAAAACACTCTTTCGTATCTTTTACGAGGTCTTGCGTAATAAGGTAGCCTGTCGTTCGCTGCTCCTTAAATCCTTCATTCATTGCTGTCCAGTTGGTCATTTCGGTAGGAGAAGGTTTGAGCATTTGTCGCGTGTAGGAATAGTTGCTGGGCTTTCTTTCCTGCTGAATTGGAGGGGTTTCTAAGAGGAGTGAAGCCTCTGGTGTGGATGAGGTGGATGAAGGTTGTGTTCCACAAGCAGAGAGCAACAACAGCATTGAACTAAGGAAGGAAACTCTGATAACGCTACCAAAGGGAGAAATAAGTCAGATTTTTTTCATTGTGGAGAGATAAAGAATAAAAATACTTTTTTTGGGATAGTTAATATCTTATATATATATCAGTATTTCAAGTTTTTTTTATCTTTTTTTCAATAGGAAGTTATAGTCCCAAGGTTCTCGCAAAATAGGCTTCTTTCGCTTCAAAAGTAAAGCTGATGGTGGTCGGCGTGGAGAGCTGTTTGGTAAACGCGTCTTCTAATTCTTTTTTGGTATCGGCACCTTGGAGAAGCATTTCTGCAAATTTATTAGTAGCTACAAGGTAAATGATGTCATTTTCTATTTTTTCGATGAGGACGTGGTCTTTGAGATTGGATTGGACGGTAGGTTTGCTGAGCTGGGAAAGGATGGTGGGTCGCAGGGAAGCAAGGTTATTCTGAGGGGCAGCAATGGGTTCATTGTTTGGGGTTGGCACAATGGGTTCGGCGTTTGCGTTTGGTGCAACCCCGCCAAAGGCGGGGTCCGGACGCGTTAATGACGCGTCCCTACTTTCCTCTTTTATCTTTCAACTTTTCTCTCCTAGAAATTTATGCAATGCAACCTTGTAAGTCACTGCGGGATAGGGATAAAATCTGATTTGTCTCATAATTTCTCCCATTACTTCTGCAATTTGCAAATAGAAATCGGTATCTTCGAGCAAGTGCTTATCAATAAACCCCACTACCTGCTTGGCGAACTGATGAAGGTCAATGCCGCTTTCGTTGAGCTGCTCAATGATGTGAAAAGTCTGATTTTTTTCTCCTGTTTTAATCAGTGTGAGAAAATCTTTGATACTGGCTTCGGAGCTAATCCCGAGGAATTTAGAAACATTTTCTGTACTAATCGTCCCCAAAATGCTGACTTGGTCGAGGTATTTGATACTATCGCGGACTCCTCCATCGGAAATCGTAGCAATTAGGGCGAGGGCTGCTGTATCGTAAGGGAAATGTTCTTTTTCACAGATAGTAGCGAGATGGTCGGCGATTTCTGCTTCGGAAACCTTTTTGAACTGAAACACCTGACAACGGGAAACAATCGTATCAGGTACTTTGTGGATTTCGGTGGTCGCAAGGATGAAACAGACATTGCCTTTTGGCTCTTCAATGGTCTTGAGCAGTGAATTGAAAGCACCCTTGGAAAGCATATGTACCTCATCGATGACGTAAATCTTTTTTTTCAAGCTGGTCGGTGGATAGAGAGCTTTGTCGAGAATTTCCTCTCTAATATTGTCTACTCCTGTATGGGAAGCAGCATCGATTTCCACGTAGTCGAGGGAAGCGTTATTGTTGATGGTTTGGCAGTTTGCACATTGGTTGCAAGGGTTTCCGTCGTTGGGTTGGAGACAGTTGATGGCTTTGGCTAAAATTCTGGCAGAGGTGGTTTTTCCTGTTCCTCTAGGTCAAGTGAGCAGATAATTCTGGAGACTATCACGACTGGACTGCATTTTCGCTTTGAGAATACCGATAATATGCTGTTGTCCAATCATTTCGTCGAATGTTTGCGGACGATATTTGTTTGCTAAAGAGAGAGAAGTGGCCATTAAGAGGAAAGAGGAAAAATAAAAGAGCGTTGTAGTAGATATGAGTAGTGTATAGATTCAGATTTTTTTTTCTAGTCGAAAATGGATGAGAAAAATGGGGGGAATTTTGGGATTGCTAATTAAAGATACTAACGATAACATTAACATACATTAAGAGAAGAATTGAATAGTACAACATATATGCACATTTAGTATAACAATGAGTTTTTCTATGTAATCTTGCTAGATAATGTCTTAATACTGCGTTGAAAGA
>JAITQZ010000002.1 GCA_031288635.1 Candidatus Peribacteria bacterium
TCTAAATAGAGATAACAGAAGGTATATGCAATATTTTCCTTATACTGACTATCTTCACCACAGCGTGCCACGTTGCTAGGATTGGTAATATTGAGCAGCTGCCAATACTTCCCATCACAAAAATACATACATCCATCGCTATACTCATAAGTTCCAGAAAATTGCATTCCAAACTCCTTCTCACACTTCGTCCCAAGGAGTCCTTCACTTTTGATTTGGACAGGTCCTGCAATATTCACATTGACTCCTGGGATAGCGTCAGGAGTATTGATACTCATTCCGTTTAATGACCTGATGAGAAAGGTATTGGGTTTAGCTGAAATAAATTTTCATCTTTTGCCTATATCTGAAGAATATCGAGGAGAAGAAGATAATCTATAAGAACTATCATCATCACTCCAAATAAATGTTCCCTGTCCACTAGCAATTCCATAACTTCCAGCGACGAAGCTATAGGCTGCCCCTTCTTTGATTTCGTTATTTGACCCGCCAGGGATGACGGAATAAGCGGCAGAAATAGTATTATTTTGTCCTCCAGCGATACTAGAAAATGGGGCAGAGATTTTATTTGCTAATCCTGCAGCAATTAAGGCTCACTCAGCGTTTTGTTCTATAATATTTTCTCTGCCTGCCCCAATAAATGAGTTTTTACTATTTATGGTATTTTGCTCTCCTGCTGCAATAGTAGAATTATCTCCTGCAGCATTGATGGTATTACTCTTATACCCTCCACCAATTGTTGAATTAGGAGCCAGAGCACGGTTAGTAGCTACCTCACCCGCAATGAGTCCTCCAGTAATAAATACTTCCCTATTCTGTCCCATCCTAATCCACTGTTCACCTCACTCCATCCCAAGCTGAACCTCTACGAGCGTGGCTTTGTGGTCAGCAGGAGTGGTAGGAATTTGTAGGATGTCATTTGCTGCGAGGACATACACCGTTCCTACGATAAATACCGTAGCGGACAGGATGAGTCGAGTTTTTGCAAAAGGGGTTTTCATAGGGCATTTTGTTTTAGGATAAAAGCAAAAGTTTTTTCACTTACAGTAAGTATACAGATATCGCTATCTAAAGTCAAAGGAAATTGCAGTTTTTTTTCCAACCAGATTTTTTCCCTTGCATTTTCTCTTCTTTTTCCTATACCAACACTTGTAAAATGTTTTAATCAGCACTACCATCAATGAAAATGGACTGTTCCCACTGCAAAAGCCCCCACACTATCAAGTACGGGCAGGGGAGGCATCACTCCCAAAGATATTTTTGCCACGATTGCACGACCACCTTCACGCCCGTCGGAGTCAGAGGCACCTATAGTCCCGACTTTATCGCACACATCGCCGACCTCTATTGCCACCAACACCACACTTCCAAAGAAATCATTTCAAAATTTGGCATCTCCTCCAGGACTCTCGTCAAACGAAAAAAACAGCATCAACAACACTGTTCGACCTGTTCATAGTTTATTTCTATTCCTCCCTCCCAATGACACTCCCCCTGCGATATGCAATCCTTGCAGTCTTCTTGACCAGCTTGATTTCCTTGATTGGAATCCTTACGCTCGGTATCAAAACCGAAAACCTCAAAAAAATCCTGATTTATTTCATCGCCTTTTCTGCGGGGACGCTGATGGGAGATGCTTTTCTCCATTTGCTTCCCGAAACGGTAGAGGAGTATGGATTTGAAGCTCCCATCGGCTTGGCAGTGCTGGGCGGTATTCTCATCGGACTCATCACAGAAAAAATCATCCACCGAAACCACTGCCATTTGCCCATCACCCAAGAACACAACCATCCTTTCGCATGGATGAATTTGATTGGCGATATGGTACACAACCTAATGGATGGAATTATTATTGGAATTGCCTTTATTGGAGGAACGGAAATCTGAATTGCCACTACTATTGCCGTCATCTTACACGAAATTCCTCAAGAGATTGGGGACTTTGGGGTGCTCATTCACGGAGGATTTAGCAAAAAGAAAGCGTTAATCCTCAATTTCCTGACCGCTCTGACCGCGTTCGTTGGACTCGCCTTAGCCTTGGTGCTGCATAATGCGATTGAAGGAGTTTCTGCCTTCCTCACGCCAATCGCAGCAGGACTTTTCATCTATATTGCTGGGGCAGACCTCATTCCCGAAATGCACAAACAAACGCAGTTGAAACATTCACTTTTGCAGATTTTTCTCTTCCTTTGTGGGATTGGGGTGATGTTGAGTTTGGTACTGTTGGAGTAGAGAGGTTTGGTAGTGTTGGAAGTTGTGGAGGTTTACAATTTTCATTCCTTGAATGCTATCGCCTCTTCTTTACTAATGCCTGCCTTCGCCAACATCCTTAGGAAGGTTCCATCCGCTGAAAGTTTATCTCCTCCGTGAGGTTTGACCAGTGTTGTTCCTCTTTTAGTCTCTGAATTGTATCGATATTCGTGAGAACCTTTTCCATTCCTTTCCAGATGAAATCCTTTGTATTTAAGTAATCTAACACTGTCTACATATGCCCAATTTCGTACTCCCATAGCTGGATTAGGTAAGTTGTAAAGAAATTGGTTTATTGTAGATATATTGCATTATAATATCTTTCTTCCCAAATTCAAAGAAGTTTCTCTTATTAGTTTGTTTAGCTTCTCTTTCTGCTATTTCTTGGTTTGCTTCCAAAATCATAGCTACTACATCAGGAGCCAATGCCAAAACTTCTTCCACCGTTCTCCCTTCCACCAGAAGTTCCGGTAAATCAGGACTTTCCCCCAAAAAATAGGGATGGGTGAAGTCATTGTATTCTTTGATTTCAATTCTAATAATATTTTTCATAAGTATCTGGAAAGAGAATAAAATTTTTCTATCCTATTATATTTTGACTTTCTGTTTGTGCTTGATATATAGTGTAAGGGTTTTGTATGAAATTGCAAGGGATTTTTCAGAAAAGAAAATTGGGCAACAGAGTACAAAAGATATTTTTAGATTTTTATACGTAAGCAACTTGCTAGTTGTGAAGCCTTACTGAAAACCGTGAACACTTACAGATTTTAGTCTTGACTTTAATAGCCTTTTATTCATTCTGTACAAAAAAAATATTATTCAGATTTTGTAATTTTTATCTTCTCAAACAACCACTATGTATCTTACTTTTGAGGAATCGTCTGATATTGCTTTGTACCATAAATATTTAACAAATGAAGAGTTTCTCCAAAAATATCCTTTTGTTAAACACAAAATCGAGCATTTATTCCCTATGCTTAAAGAACAACTATGTAATTTACAAGGAGACTCTACAATAGTTATTGCAGACTTTATTGGAGCGTTAGAAAAAAAACATCATACACAAATCATAGATATTTTAGAAAGAGAAAAAATAAACTTCTTGGATGAAGAAAATACTATTACTGACATCTTTATAAACACAATGGAATATACTACCTCTACCTTACAAGAATACACAGTATTTTTCTCTCTTTTCCCCTTCTCTACTTTTTGAGACAAAGAAGCAAGAATTTCTCTTTTACAAGAGTTATGAGGATTTCCTTATCCTTCCTATAAAAATACTTGTATTCACGAAGTTTCCCATAGTATTTTATGAAATATTCTTTCAGAACATAATATTTCCTGCTCACCCATTATTTTTGATGTACTAAAGGAATGCTTAGCTCCTATTATTATCAGGAATACTCAGTCAAATGCGGAGAGTTTCTTTACAAATGCTAACCCAGAATTTCATTTTCTTTATCTCAGTCATCAAGGGGTAAACATAAGACTAGTTGACCATATAGAAAATTTATATCTTCTAGGAAAAAAACAATGAATAGCGTTTATTGATACTATGCAACAATGTATTACATTGCTTTCTGCATTTGAGACAGATTTACTACAGAAAAAGAAACTTTTTAATCAATTATATCATTGAGAATATATGCGAGATTCAACATTTATAAATACACTCCAACAGTCTTCTTATCCAAAGGTTTTATCATCTGCTCGTAAATAATATTTATATCTATTTCCCCCCATTTAGAAAGTGATAAAAGGTTGTTTTATAACTATCTTTCTGAAGATAGATATTTACAAAGATGGGGATATGTAAGAAATACGATAGTAGAAACCGGCTTTGCAAACCAAGAGCGATAATGAGTTTGTGAAAAAGTTTGAAATGGCGGGATATTGCAATCCAATTGTTTATTCTGAGGAATAACTAGGGATGCTGATATTCTGCTTGCTTTTATTTTACATCTCATTTTTGGATGTTAAGGTTCCCAGAGTAGGAAATGCTTGCAAAGAAAGAATGTTTTACTACTATAAGAAATATTTTATCCTTTCTTCCCCTATGAGGCGAACCCCCAAAACCTACGACCAACTCTTTACCTACATTTCCACCCTTTTCCCCAAACTCGATACCGAGCTGCACTATGAGACACCGTTCCAACTTCTTGTGGCGGTAATGCTCTCTGCTCAGTCCACCGATAAACAGGTAAATAAAATCACCGACCAGCTTTTTTTACACGTAAAAACTCCATACGACATCCTACAAATAGGACAGGAAAACCTAGAAAAAGCTGTTAACTCCATCAATTACTATAAAATGAAAGCCAAGCATATCTTCCAAACAGCGAAAATGCTGGTGGAAACTCAAATTGTGGACTCTACTGTCGTAATCCCCTCTACTACTGCAGAACTCACCAAACTTCCTGGAGTCGGCGAAAAAACCGCGAAAGTCATTCAATACGTCCTCTACAAACAACCTGTCATTGCCGTCGATACCCACGTCCACCGTGTCGCCAACCGCTTGGGCATCGTCCACACCGCCCACCCTCTCCAAACCTCCAAAGAAATAGAACATAAAATCCCCAAAAAACGAAAACTCGACGCTCATCACGCTCTCATCCTCTTTGGAAGATATTACTGTAAAGCAATAAAACCAAAATGTGCAGACTGCGGCCTGCAAAAGTTATGTGAATTCTATACCCAATCCGCGTGAACATCTTAAAGAACTGAGCAAATAAAACTGAGCTAAGCCCTATACCCTAGCCGGAGGCAATGCAAACAGAAAAAACTCCCCAAAAAAAACAAAGCAAGAAACAAAAAATAAAATCTGAATTTTCTCTTGATTTTCCTTCTTTCTTTGCCTATACTCCTAGTACTTTATTTGATGTTCTCCCTCCCAATGCCCGCACCAAGAAGACTCCACGTCTACAATACCCTTTCTCATCAGAAAGAACCCTTTATTCCCCTTCTTGAAGAGGGAAAATCTGACGTGGTGGGAATGTACTCTTGCTGACCAACCGTCTATCGGTCTCCAAGCATTGGAAATAATAGGGCAGCTTTCACGGCCGACCTTATCAGAAATACCCTAAAATACGTCTGTGGCTATCCCGTAAAATCCGTAATGAACCTGACCGACGTGGGACATCTCACTTCAGACGGAGACACTGGCGAAGATAAACTCGAAAAAGGGGCGAAAAGAGACGGAATTTCCGCTTGGGAAGTCGCAAAAAAATATGAAACAGAATTTTTCGAGGGGCTAAAAAAACTGCATATTGAACCTTTCGATGTAATGCCTCGTGCTACCGACCATATTACTGAACAAAAAGCGATGGTGCAAACCCTCATCGACAAAGGATACACGTACATCATTCCTGAAGACGGCATCTATATGGATACTTCCAAAGTCGAAGACTATGGCGAACTGATGGGACCAAACTACCAAAAAAGATTAGAAAATCTGAATGCTGGAGAAAGGGTAGAAATGGGGGGCAAACATCACGCCACCGACTTTGCACTCCGAAAATTCTCTCCCAAAAACGAAAAAAGGCAGATGGAACGAGAATTTTTCCCGTATGGTATGGGATTCCCAGGACGACATATCGAATGTTCAGCAATGTCCTCGAAATATCTCGGACAACACTTTGACCTCCATCACGGAGGAGCCGACCATATTACCGTCCACCATCCCAATGAAATCGCCCAATCCGAATGTGCTTTTGATATCCACGGACACCCCGAGCACAGACGAGTAAAGTATCGAGTCCACAACGAATTCCTCCAAGTAGATGGCGGAAAAATGAGTAAGTCGCTCGGCAATGTCTATACCATACAAGACTTGGAGACCAAAGGCTATACTCCCCTAGATTTGAGATATTTCTTTTTTATGGCACAATACGGGAATTTCCAAAACTTCACCCGAGACTCTTTAGCACAAGCAAAAAAAACAAGGGAAAACTTGAGAAAAAAAACGTTCCAGTACACCACCGATGAAGTGAAAAAACTGTTTGCATTGATAGAACGTTCTCCTTATCCTTCCTTATCCCATTTCGCCCTCAATGACGAAGCAAAAGGGGCAGAAAAGCTGATTGACCAAATTGAGGAAGCAATGAAAGACAACTTCAATACTCCAAAACTCCTCTCTATCGTTAATAACGCACTCTCCAACCCGACTCCATCAGAACTCTTACTACTCTATCGATTGGAAAAAACGCTCTTAAAAATCTGACTTTTTACCTCCCTAGGAGACTCTTCAGACAACGAAGAAACCAGCAGCAGGGAACAGACGTCAGCAAAAGACATCCCAGCTCCCATTATCGCTCTCGCCAACCAACGCCTCCAAGCAAAACAAGAAAAAAATTATGCACTCGCTGACGAGCTGAGAAAGCAGATTGCTTCCTGATGATATACTATCCAAGACACTCCAACGGGATTTGAACTTAGTCCACAATAATCGTTTCCACTTTTGCATCCAAGAGCCCAATACTCGGTCCATTAATAGTTGATTGGTCGAGCTTGTTCCAGTTGCTCTTTTTGAGGTCTAGAATATCTGTTTTGACAATCTCATATTTGAACTCCGTGTTAGTTAGTGTATTTTGTGCTTTTCTCAAAAAGTACCCTTCAGTAGAAGACTTATTTACGAAAACGAGAAACATCAGTACACATACCCCTACCAATAGCAAAATTCCCAGAATTTCTACTGCAGCGATAAATTCCTTTTTAATCCTGTATTTATTCAATCGACTTTGATAGAGTTGGTGAAACCCCCCTTCCGAATAGAGGACAAGTTTTTTCATATCGGTATCATAGCGTTTGGTTAAAAGTTTTCAAGGAATTTTCGCTAGGCTATACGTTCAAGGATTCTCAACTTTGCACTTCTAGCAGCTTTATTCTGCAAAATTTCCGTATAATGAGGCACAATGACTTTTTTATTTACGAGCTGAAAATTTCCTGTTGCCTCCCAGCTCTTAAACGCGTATTTCGTAATCCTATCTTCAATACTATGATACGTAATAATAGCACATCTTCCCCCTAAGTTCAACCAGTTTCCAAACTTCTGTAAAAAGATTTCCAGCTGCTCCAATTCACGGTTCGTCTCAATTCTGAGTGCCTGAAAGACGACCGCGATTTTCTTTTGGTTGAAATGCAATGCCCTCAAGAGTTCTATGAGTTGTCAGGTACGTTCAATGGTTCCTTTCTTCCTTGTTTCCAAGATGCCTTTCGTGAGGTATTCGGACGTTTTAGGGGAAAAATCGCCGTAGGTC
Organism: Candidatus Peribacteria bacterium; assembly: GCA_031288635.1. The sequence continues at coordinate 7,509 of JAITQZ010000002.1, forward strand.
ATCAGCATTTTTTCTAATTGTTCGGCATTGTAGCTATTCACAATGTCTTTCGCGGTTCTTTCGTTCTTCCTAGAAAATCTCATATCCAACGGTGCATCTGCTTTGATGGAGAACCCTCTCGCTTCATCCTTGAAATGCTCCATATTTACGCCCAAATCCAGCAACATAAAATCAAAAGGTCCATACTCCTTTCAAATTTGGTCAATATTCGCATAACTTTCCAAGAGGGGAGTAATCAGCTGCTTCCACTGCTTCGTAAATTCCAGCCCCTTTTTCATCACCGCTTCATCCAAATCAAGGGCAATAACATCAAGAACCCCCTTTCATACCGAGTCCCGCATTCACTGCGGGGGATTTTTCAACAACAGAGGAGATTTTCCACACTTGCACCCCTCAGAATACGCCCCTCCTCCTCAGGATAAAAGGTACTCCACATGTCCGCCGTGTCCAAACGTTCCATCGAAATACCTATGAAAATTCGTGGGGAGATGCGAAAAAATTTCAGCAGCGAGAACCGGAACGTGGCGAAGCATTGACAAATAACAAAAAGAATAAAGCAATTAGAAGTACAACTTGATATATATATACAAATTCGTATAACATTATCAATAAAAAAATAAATTTTATAAATAAAATGAGTATGAAAACAAAAGGAAACCTTATCGTAATTGACGGAACCGATGGTAGTGGAAAGCATACCCAAACCGAACTCTTAGGAACCAATCTAAGAGCGTTGGGATGTACAGTAGAAACTATAAGCTTCCCTCAATATGGCAAAAAATCTGCTGGTCCTACAGAAAACTATCTCAATGGACTCTATGGTTCTGCGGCAGAGATTGATGCATATCAAGCATCCGTACTGTATGCTGTGGACAGATTTGATGCTTCTTTCCAAATCAGACAGTGGATAGCGGAAGGAAAAATTGTCATTACTGACAGATATGTCTCTGCAAATATGGGACATCAAGCAGGGAAAATTCAGAATCTCTCAGAAAGAGACCACTATCTGGCCTGGATTGAACATTTTGAATACGAAATAATGAACATTCCGAGACCAGACATTAATATCTTTCTGTACGTAGACCCTGAGCTTGCACGTTCTCTTGCTCTACAGGTGGGAAAAGTGAATATGGATAAAACTAAAGACATCCACGAAAATAGTGCAGAACATATGAGAAATGCCAGCAATGCTTTCAAATATGTTGCCACTAAATATGGATGGATAACCATTGACTGCACTCATAGCACTCAAATGAAGTCAAGGGAAGAAATCGCAAGCGAAATAACAAAAATTGTTCAACAAAAATTAAAACTCTAGAAAAATGGAAAATTTTGAAACAGTACAAAAGAAATTGGAACGTATCCGTTCTGAATTAAGATGTCCTACGTGGGCGACCTACGAGAAAATCAATCTCTGTGATACAGAGTATGCACGTCTGCTTTATACCCTGCTGACAGAAGGTATCTTTAAAGCAGACCGTACCGGCACAGGTACGATTGGGATGTTCGGTTATCAAATGCGATTTAATTTGTCTAAAGGGTTTCCCTTACTGACGACGAAAAAATTGCATACTAAATCAATCATCTACGAATTACTGTGGTTTCTGCGAGGAGATACGAATACCAAGTATCTTACCGACCGCGGAGTCAGCATTTGGAATGAATGGGCAGACGAAAACGGCGACTTAGGTCCTGTATATGGAAAACAATGGCGAGACTTTGGGGGCGTAGACCAAATTGCCCAGGCAATAGAAATCCTCAAGAAAAATCCCAACTCACGACAAAATGTTGTCGTCGCTTGGAACCCTCCTGAGATTCCTCAGATGGCTTTGCCACCGTGTCATTGCTTATTCCAATTTGGAGTATATGATGAAACTTTATCTTGTCAGCTGTATCAACGCAGCTGTGATACCTTCTTGGGTGTCCCCTTCAATATCGCATCTTATGCCTTATTGACGCAAATGGTCGCCCAAGTCGTTGGACTCAAAGTGGGAGACTTCATTTGGACAGGAGGAGATGTTCACCTGTACCTCAACCACTTGGAACAGGCACAGGAACAAGTAAAAAGAGTTCCGAATCAGCCTCCAAAAATGGAACTCAATCCAGAAATTAAAGACATCTTCGCCTTTCAGTACGAAGACTTTAAGTTATCGGGTTATTATCCTCATCCTGCTATCAAAGCCGAAGTATCGATATAAAAGTAGAATAGAAAAATTTGAAACAACTGCTTATGTCCTATAAGCAGTTTTTTCTTTTTCTGTAAAGTTCGTCTTGTTTTATAAAAACTTTTTCTTATGATGAAGCCATCAAATTTTTATTTCTTATTTTTTTAAGCACAATGAAAAAAATCTCTCTTTTTGCCCTTTTAGGAGGAGCGTTAGTATTGGTAGGATGTGGTTCTTCCGACACCCCAAACAAAGAATTTGCAGTAGAAGACTGCAACAAGTACTTTGAAGTGCTGGAATGTGTCGTAAATAAGCAGGCGGAAAGCGTATCAGCAGAAGAATTATCAACCATCCAATCTGCTATCGACCAACAAAAACAAGCTTGGAAATCCTTGTCTGCAGAAGAACTTTCTGCAACCTGTTCAGCAAGTATGAGTGGAGTACGCGAAAATACAGAAGTGTATACCTCTGTGGGTTGCTCAGTAGAATAAAACTTAGTTTACTTCCTCCATTTTGTAGAATGTCGCTTTCTTTGCAGGAATATCTTACCAAGGTTGCTTCTGGGGACCTCAACCCCAAAGAGACTATTTTGCAGTATCTTCAAAACATCCAAGAAAAAAATGCTGAATTATTCCCTTTTCTGAGAGTGCACGAAACGTATCTTGAACAGCAGAGGGATACCTTGGGGCAATGACCTCTAAAAGGAGCACCCATAGGGATTAAAGATAATATTATGCTGGAAGGAGAAATCACTTCTTGCGGTTCCAAAATGCTTGAACACTATGTTGCACCTTATACGGCGACCTGCGTTTCCCAGCTGATTGCAGCAGGAGCCTTCCCAATTGGAAAAACCAATATGGATGAATTCGCGATGGGGTCTTCCACAGAGCATTCAGCCTTTTGACCTACTAAAAATCCCTATGGTGAAAATCGTATTCCAGGAGGAACTAGTGGCGGAAGTGCTGTTGCCGTAGCGGCTGGACTCTGTCTATGAGCATTAGGCACCGATACCGGCGGTAGTATCCGTCAACCCGCAGCACTCTGTGGCATTATCGGCTTGAAACCTACCTATGGCAGAGTCTCCAGATATGGCGTCCAGTCAATGGCTTCCTCCTTTGACCAAGTAGGAGTCCTGACTAAAACCGTTGCTGACGCGAGAATCTTGCTGGGCGTGATTGCAGGATACGACGAAAATGATAGTCAATCAGACAAAAAAGCTGATGAAAAAGACTTTTTAGTCGCTTCGACCCGTGCACCTTCCTCCGTACGCATCGCTGTCCCAAATGAAGCTTTCACACCAGCCTTAGAACCTAGAGTAGAACAGCTTTTTCGCGAAAAACTGGAAACCTTGAAAATGCAAGGCTACCAAGTCGAATTTGTAGATTTTCCCATCTTGAAGCAAGTGGCACCAATGTATTATATGCTGATTTCTGCTGAAGTGACCAGTAATCTTTCGAGGTTCGATGGGATGAGATTTGGCTTGCAAGGTCAAATGTCCGACTATGCTTCGCTGCCAGAGTATTACACCGCGATGAGAAAAGCAGGATTTGGCAATGAGGTGAAAAAAAGGCTGCTCCTCGGAAATTACGTGGTGGCACACGAAAACTACGAAAAATACTACAAAAAAGGTTATGAAGCCAGAAAATTTTTACAAGCAGAATTTTCTAAATTTTTTCAAACCTATCACGTTATCGCGACTCCAACAACTCCAACAGCAGCAGGAAAAATCTGAGAAAAAACCAATAATTCGTTGCTGATGTATTTGGAGGATTTATACACCGTTCCCGCAAATTTAGGGGGATTGCCGGCAATTTCTCTCCCAATGGGAAGCGTCCACGAAGCAGATGGAGACCTCCCCGTTGGTATGCAGTTAATGGGACCAAAGCGAAAGGAAGGCTTGTTGCTGGACATTGCAGAGGGAATTGAAAAGAGATAACTATCCAATACTGATTTTCACATCCCCAATCGTATTCCCTACAATTTGCAGGACCTTCATAGTCAGCGTTTTTTCTAACCTTTCTTCCGAATGCTTATCTACAGGCAGCAAACGCACTTTCAAACTAATCTCTTCCCCTTCAATCGGAAACCTCTCTAAAAGACTGGTAATCAGATGACTCAAAGTCTCTCCATCAAATTCTCCTTCATTAATGCAAATTTCTTCTCGAGTAAGTCCGCTTTCATCCAAAAACTCGTCAATCCTGACAAACGACTGAACAATTCGGCTATTCCTGCCTTGTTTTTTGATAGGCATCGTTTCGATATCGTTCTCATCCTGAATATCTCCAAAGATTTCTTCAATAATATCTTCCAACGTGATGAGCCCAGCTACTCCACCGTATTCATCCATCACGAGAGCAATATGTTTATGACTCTTTTTGAAGGCATTCATCGCCACATCGACCGGAGTCGGGGAGGGGAGTTTGGTGATGGGATTGAGTGATAACTCTTTTAATGGGAGGTTCCCACTATTTTCTTGTTTGAAATTAATCAACTCTCTAAGCGTGATAACTTTCTCTGCATCATCAATCGTTTTATGATAGACAGGAATACGGGTATGATGTAAGGTCAGCAGCTTATCAATCGCTTTATCCACCGTCATCGAATCGGGAATTGCATTGATTTTGATTCTCGGGGTCATCGCTTCTTCCACCGTCACATCTCCGAAAGAGAGCAGATTTTTGATTTGTTTGTATTCTGTCTCTTCAAAGGCTCCTGCGTTTTTGGACATTTCAATAAATGCTTCAATTTCTTCCGGACTAATTTCAGCTTTCTCTCCTTTTTTGCTAATGGTTTTAGTAAACCAATGTAAAATCCAAATAAGAGGAGAAAGAACTTTGATAAAATTGAGATAAAAAGGAGCAATCAAAAGTCAGAGTTTTTCAGCATTCCTAATTGCAAAAGTCTTTGGCGTAATCTCTCCAAAAATAATTACCAAGACAGTCACAACTATGGTAGAAACCATTACAACAGTAGATTCATTATATCAAATCTTAGTAGCCAACGAAATACTAATCGTCGTCGCGAGAGTAGCAGCAGCGATATTTACGATATTATTCCCGATGAGAATTGCCATCAAGAGCGAATCAGGATTAGCTTTGACTTTCCTGAGAGCTTTAGCTCCAGATTTTCTCTGCTTAATGAGAGAATCTACTTTATGTGCTGCGATGCTAGCAAAGGCGGTTTCGCTCGCCGAAAAAAACATTGAAAGTCCAATAAGGAGGAGAAATGCAATAATCGAGAGGGGGTTCATCCAGATAAAAGAATAGAGAAGAAAATAAAATAAAAAATAGTTTAAGAAGAGGTTAACAAATTGAATAATAGCGTTCTCCAAAAGAATGTCAAGAGAAACTCGCTTTCACAACTAGCTCGCCTTCTTTTTCACCTTCCGCCTCTCCAAAATGAGCATTGCACTAACGGTATCAGTGGCTTCATTCTTCTTGAAATTTGAAATAATTTCTCAGCTTTCTACGCTGGTGTAGTCTTCTTCCACCGTTTCAATCGTGATTTCATCCTTTTCAATAAGATAATTTAGCGAGTTCATAAACTTAGTAATTCTTTCCTGAATATCTTTCTGCTTGCTCGGTCGCCCCAAGACGATGGTCTTGACGCCATGCCTTTTAATCAGGTCGCCAATATGGAAATAAACCATTTGGTCATTCATTAAATACCCGACAGGAAAAATGATGTCGTTGTCAGTCGGAGAATAAGCGAGTCCGATATATTTGCTTCCTCGGTCAATGCCGAGAATGGTGGATTGTGTTCTTACCATAAGGAAATAGCTAAGAGAATAAAAGGCTAAATTATTTCATAGGAATAATTTCAAATCGCAAAAGAAACGCACAAATGATGATACTTATTGCATTTGCTATTGCAAGCCGCCAAGAACTTTTTTTGAAAGGAATTTTGAATATCCACTTTAGAGCAAGTCCTTCTATCCCTACATTGAACAGTATCGCTACAAGATACGCAATAATCCAATGAGAAAGCTGAAACGTCCCGCCTCCTAATGGCGACATCAAAATTTCTATAGCCAACCCAGACAGAGGAATGCCTATAACCCCCATAAGCGTAGAGAGGGCATTCATTGTCAGGGTCATAATTCCCGATGTAATCCATTTTGCTTTCGTACAAATTTTTATAAAAAGATACTCAATCATCAATCACGGAATAATCACCATTCGGCTGAGCATTCCTTGTTCAATATAAAGAGATGGCCAAATCATATTTGCATTGGCAGTAAGTGGAGAAAGAAGAAAAATAATAGTAAATGTAAAATAAAATAATTTTTTCATTAATAATATATGTTAAAGAAACGTAAAGCGAGATGTATGTTCTTTATCCAATCTTCGGGTCAATCATATAATTTGCTTCAATTGCCTTCGTTGGCTTCACACCTTTCTCCTCAACATACCTTTCAATCCATTGTTGCGGAAGATGATAATCAACCATTTGCATTCCGTGAAGAAACGCAGGATAATACGCTTGGTCATATACCACATCCAAAAACAGCTGGTTAGATACTCTATTCGACTCCATCCGTTCACGTAATGCATCAAAATTCATCTGCTCAACCTTTTCTTGCTTCTCGAAATCCCAAAGCCAAATATTTCTTTTCTGTCCGATGTAGATAACTCCCATTTTTGGCAGTTTTCCGTGGTCATACGCATATTGATAGACTTCCACTTTACTCACCGAATAGCAATCAACGGCATCCCCAGTCAAAGCATTCAGCAAATTCACGCACAGACTTCCAACTCTCAAGTTTGTAAATCCTCACGGTCAATTCAAGATGAATGCTTTTGAAAAGCTGAATTTTTTTCGTCGCTGTACCAAGACTTTCCCAAGTTCATTTTCAATCCCGTTTCTTTCGAGAAAAAACTCTTCCCCATCACAGGAAAGATATACTTTGTCGCTAGAAATATCCAAATACAGTGTTGCCATACGATAAACTATAAGGAATTGGAGGAAAAAATGCAAGTCTTATTGTAAAACAGGCAAACTTAACTTAGCAAACTTAACTTAGCAAACTTAACTTAGCAAACTTAACTTAGGTAAGTGTTCACTGTATAAATAGAAATGTCAACATTTGAGATTAGGTAGTTTAGAAGCTAATTAGATAATAGATATTTTTATTTTTGATGTTTTGTATTACTAATAGTAGATATATTGTAAATACATAGGGTATAACAAGATAGAACAGTTTTAAAGAGTTGTTTCTTTATTTTCATTGTAATATGTTTTTTTTGGTAATGAGTTATTGTATTTTTGCATATAAGCAACTTGCTAGTTATGAAGCCTTACTGAAAACAGTGAACACTTACTTTAAATTTCAAGCGAAATGCACACTTTTAAATAAAATAATAGATTAGAAGTAATATGTCCTTGATGAGATAGCTAAATATGTCGGTACTACATAGTGTATTTTAATTGTTTATCA
>JAITQZ010000044.1 GCA_031288635.1 Candidatus Peribacteria bacterium
ATACCGGTGTAATAGGTGAATATACTTTGCTCTATACGTATACTGACCCTGCTGGGAATGCCGCTTCGTGAACGAGAATCGTGGAAGTAGTAGATGTTCCTCCTTCTCCTCCAGGTCAATCTTCTACCAGCTGAGGTGGCGGTGGAAGGAGCTTACAAAAGGACAGTTGCCCAAATGGAGATCTCAGCCCAAGTTATTATGATGGTAGGTGTGAAAATATCCCCTTTTCTAAAGGGGAAAGCTCCGAATGAGCGGGGGATTTTCCATGAACAACTGAGCATTGAGTAGCGGATGCTTCCGATAGTACTTCCATGTATCATACCGCTTACGAATGGGCGAAAAGACATGGAATTACTCCAGCAAACACCTATGAAACAGTCAGAATCTCCGATGCGATTATCAGAGCAGAGATGGCGAAAATAATTGCTACCTTTGCTACCAAACTTCTTCAGAAAATTCCAGATACAGAAAAATTTGCATGTACTCAGTTCGATGACTTGCACCAAGCGAATGATGACTTACAACCATATATAGTAACATCTTGCCAACTGGGACTGATGGGAATGAACGGTGACGGTACTGGAGTTCAAGAGGAATTCTTTCCAGCCAGAACCATTACCAGAGCCGAAGTAGGGACAATCCTTTCCAGACTCCTGCGAGGGACAACCTATGCTACTCAATCAAGTGATGAAACTTATTATAGTAGACATCTGCAAGCATTGAAGAATGCGGGTATTATAAAAGTCATCTCACAGCCTGAAATGTTGGAACTCAGAGGAAATATTCTGTTGATGCTTCTAACGAGTCGAGAGAGATAAGAGAGTTTCCCTATAAAATCTCCGCCTTTCACCTAGAGAGGAGGGGATTTTTGCTTTAGTTAGAAATGACCCTCCATTTCATCACTCCGATTTGTCCTCTCATATGATACTCCACCTCTTCGGGCAATACTAATTTTTCTAAACTCCATTCTCCCAAAGAAATCCTCCTCAACTCCGTTAAAATCCCCCCAAGTCCAAATTCCTGTCCCAACCAATATCCAATCGAACGAATATACGTCCCCGAACCAACCGCTAACCTTACACGTAGCCTAGGAAACGCATATTCCAAAATCTCAAACGAATGCACTTTCATCACTCTGCTTTCTGAAATTTCTTTTCCTGAACGTGCTAGCTGATACAGCCTTTTCCCATCTTTCTTCTTCGCTGAAAAGGCAGGCAGAGGGAGTTCGTGAGAGGGGAGGAGAGATTTGAATTTTGCTTCGATTGCTTCACGAGTCGGAGCGGGAATTTCGGTATGGTTCACAATAATTCCTTTCACCTGCTCAAAATCCCCCCTACCCCCCTTAACCCTCCCCCGCAGTACTGCGGGGTCTCCCTTACAAGGGGAGAGCCCAAAAGAGGGAAGTGAAAGGGGATATTCCTCATAGTTTTCCCGATATCCTAAATCCCACGTATCGCTCATCTTAGAAAAATCAATAACGGTTTCATACACTTTATCCAAACCAATCAGAGCAGTCAGCCTTTTGGTTCCTTTTCCGATTCACAACACCATCAATCCTGTTGCTTTCGGGTCGAGCGTTCCACTATGTCCAATTTTCTGTCCAGGGAAAACGTGTTTCATACGCTTCACAATATCAAAACTTGAAAGTTCCAAAGGTTTATCCACCGCTATCAACATTGCTTCAAAACAAAAATAAAAATCGGTTTCACTATACGGAACCGACCTTTCAATGCAATACGTAATACCATCCGTTAGTCAGACGCGTTAAAAACGCATTCCTACATTACAGGAGGTTTCGTTCTGAAGGGTTGAACCACACGTCCATACTGTTCTCTAAGTTTCCCTTTTTTCTCTTTAATCTTATTTACGATTTCTCCCCTTTGAACACGAACAATTAAAACTGTAATAAACAGCAAAATGCCCGCATCCAATCCGCTCACTAAAATAAACAGCCAATCAAAGAGGATAAATACTCCATAAAATATGGAAATCATATAATACAAAAACCGCAGAAAATAAGTAGTAAAATTTGCACTCGGTATCCCCTGCAGCAAATCTTTAATCGTAGGAAAATAGGCAATCAAAGAAATAATTCCACTGACTCCATATAAAGCAGTTAATATTCAGATTCAAAAATCAATGTGCATTGGGATAATAAGGGAGTTAAAAAAATCTCTTTTTCTTTGCAATCAGCTTTTTGAGTTTCTCTACGACATAGAGCTTTTTCTTGTAGACCATCCGTGCAAATGCTCCAATAAATAGGGCGAGCTCCACAGAAAAGACGATAGAAAAGAACACATTGTCTATGACAAAAATAGCATACAAAAAGAAAATCACTGCCGCCAAGAGCCAAAACAGATAGTCGCGAACATTCCCCTGCACAAATTCATCATCGCCTTTCATCACTTTGGGAATATAGGCACTAAATGTTGCCAGTCCTGCCAACCCATAAAACGTGATGAAAACCCACAAAAGCCATTCTACAATCATTTAAGAGAGGGAAAAAAATAAAAAACTGAAATTTTCTCTTAATAATTGTATTCCTAATTTTTCAAAAAACAACTTTTCAGAGACTTTTTTTGTTGTATTCTAGAATCCAAACGATATACTACTTTAGTCATTCAACACTCAATTTTCCTCTTTAAACTTTCCTCTCTCTTCCAATGGGTATAAAATGTTGACTTGTCTTTTCTGCTTTGTTGAGTATCGTGTTGGGATGTTCCCAACAGGGAAGTGCTTATCAACTTACTAGCGAAGACTTCCAAACAGTACACCAGATTACACAAATTATTCAGCAGGCAGAGTATGGTAGTCCTGCTTCATCTCATAATCAACGTTTCTGGGAACAGTATAGAGCACTTTTTAATAGACAAACCTCTGAGAGGAAAAAACGTATCCTCTTTGAAGTATATTATACGGGAAGTTATCTTGCTGAAGAAATAGGTGATACTGTAGAACATACTGACCTAGCAAGTTTACAGATATTATCTGATACTTACTGGAAAGACAGAAACCACATCTACTATATGGGTTACCTGCAAGATGGAGAAGTGTTTGATTGGTGAGAAGGAATTTCCCATACTCTAACAGGGGTGGATTATGCGACGTTTCAAGTCTATGATACCAGACATCAAATAAAAGACTTAGAGCATAGCTATAATTATCAAAGAGCAGTGAGTTTTGAAGGTACAGAAATATTCGTGTATTATGCGAAGGATAAAAATCACGTCTATTTCAATGGGTTGCCTATTCAAGGAGCTAATCCAGATACGTACGAAGTGCTAGAACGAGGAATTTTTGCCAAAGATGATAGTCAGATTTTTTTTCGTTCTTGGTATGAACCTTATGCTCCAAATATTCCTTTGCAAGGTGTGGATGTGGAAACCTTTGAAGTTTTGAGCTGGGAATATGCAAAAGACAAGCAAAATGTGTATGAAGTATTCGATTGTGGTGGTGGAAGCGGGAGAGAAGCGTGTATCGAAAGAGTAAAAAATGCTGACCCAACAACTTTTGTAGTTCCTCCTTCTGCTCTATTTCAACAGCAGGACGTAGTTGCTTATGATAAAAATGCTTTATACACAAGAGGAGGATTTAGGGTAGTTTGAGGGGATAGTGCAACATTTAAGATAATGAGTTATCAATATGCAAAAGATAAAAATGCGGTGTATTGTTTGGGAGATACTTACCCTGAAGCAAAAAAAATTCCGTGAGCAGAGGCACATTCCTTTCAATCTTTTGAGGATTACTCTGCGAAGGATACCAATCATTACTACTATCAATGTAAATTTGCTCCTGAGACAACGACTACTCTCTATGGCGAAAGGGAGCTCTACTTTTATTTCAAAAGACAAGAACAACGTGCTACAAAAATTTCCGATGACATTGAACGCCTTTCAGATTGGTCTTTCTATTATGCAGATAAAAAAACAAACAGGCTGTATGTTCGAAAAGATAGGTTAGAAGCAACTGACCTTCCTTACAGTTGATTTCAACTGCTTACAGGGGAGGGCATCATTGCAGGATTTGGAAAATATGAAAACCAGCTGTATTTCTATGGAAAACTTGTACCAAATGTGGATTTGAAAAGTTTGAATTTGCATGTGCTGTTTGGAGAGTATGCAAATCACCATATCATACAGGATAAGAATGCAGTGTACTATGTTACTTGATATGACATTCAAATCATTACGGGAGCCGATAGTGCAACCTTTACAGGCATTACGTATCATTATGCTTATCCTGACGGAACGAGTTCTGAGGTAACTTTACGAGATTACTATCAAGACAAACGTCAGGTGTATCGGACTGATATTCCCATGCTAAACGTGGATAAAGCCAGCTTTCAATACCTTTGAACAGCTTATAGATATGGGAAAGTAAGGTATAGTAGAGATAAAACACACGTGTATGCTAATGCGAATATCATCACAGGAGCAGATGTGAAAACATTCAGAGTTGTCTGAGGGATAGAGCGGTTTGACGCAATGGATAAAAATGAGTTTTACAGAGGAGGAGAAAAAGTAGAATAAAAAATACTGTTAGACTCTTGTATTCGTAATAAAAATCATTAAAAGAAAACTACGAGACTTCCAACTTTTATCTTTCAACTTTTCTCTCCCCATGTCCTTCCCCTTAGAAACTATTGTAGCTCGAGCCAAAAGAAGATGATTTGCCTATCCCGGTTCTGAGATTTATGGTGGACTGGCTAACGCACGAGACCTCTGACCTTATGGAGCCGAACTCAGAAGAAATATCATTGATGCACGGCGAAAACATTTTGTCCAAGAAAGACCCGATATGGTTGGACTGGATGCCTCCATTTTGATGAACCCTAGAGTTTGGGAGGCTTCCGGACACGTAGCCGGTTTTTCTGACCCTTTGGTGGACTGTAAGAAATGTAAAGCCAGAGAAAGAGCTGATAAGCTGATTGAAAATTTTATCACCAACCGTACACATAGGGACGGGTCTTGAACCCGTCCGAATGGCGATGTTTCATCGCCATTATCCAATGCAAACGGCAAAGCCGTTTCCCCAGAACAATTTCTAGCAGAAATTAAAGAGAAAATCGGAGCAGACTCACTTCAACCCGAAGCCCGAACCTTCGAACAGCAAACAGCTTTCTTAAACACCTTCAAAGTAAAATGCCCCGAATGCGGAACCAGCGACCGAACTGAGCCAAAAAAATTCAATCTGATGTTCAAAACCCAACAAGGAGTCATTGACGGAGAGGGGAGAGACATTTACCTTCGTCCAGAAACCGCTCAAGGGATTTTCGTAAACTTCAAAAATATTTTGGATACGACCAGAGTAAGAATTCCCTTTGGAATCGCTCAAATCGGAAAATCATTTAGAAACGAAATCACTCCGGGAAATTTTATGTTCCGTGTGCGTGAATTTGAACAGATGGAGATTGAGTATTTTGTAGAAGACAGGATAGAAACCTGACTAAAGACCTTACAACAATGGAAAGAAACCAGTGAAGAGCGACGAACGGAGAAAATTGGAATCAAGAAGGAAAACCTCAGATTTAGAGAACACGACCCAAAAGAACTCGCCTTTTATAGTAAAGGAACGTGGGATGTAGAATACAATTTTCCACGAGGACGAGGAGAATTGCAAGGTATCGCCTACAGAACCGATTACGACCTAAAACAGCACCAAGCATACTCCGGAAAAGATTTGCAATACACCGACCCAATGACCGGAAAAAGATATTTGCCTCACTGTGTGGAACCTTCACGAGGACTGACAAGAGCAATTTTGACTGCAATGATTGATGCATATGACGAAGAAGCCTACACCAACCAAAAAGGCGAGACAGAAACGAGAGTGGTTGCCAGATTTCATCCCGCTATTGCACCCGTAAAATTTGCTATTCTCCCCCTCATCAAAAAGGATGAGCAACAAGTAAACATCTGACTCGACCTTTTCAAACAGCTTTCCAAACACTATAAATGTGAATACGACGACAATGGAGCCATCGGAAAAAGATATCGTAGACAAGACGAAATCGGGACTCCTTACTGTATCACCATTGACCAGCAGAGCTTAGAAGATGGAACCGTCACCATCAGAGAAAGAGATAATATGCAACAAAAAAGAATACATCCAACAGAAATAGCTCTCTAAAACTGTGAAAGCTGAAAAAAAACTTCGTGAACCCAATAAAAAGTTGCAAAATAAGATGGAATGCTTATAATATTAGTATAATTTTTTATCATTTCTCAATGCAATGACTAATAAAACTCTTTTCCTCTTTGCAATAGCTTTAGTTGCTACCTTCACTTTCTCGACGTTCACCTTTGCAGCAACAAACGTTGACGACCAAATCACAGACACCTTAAATCAGAAAACACAGGACGAACTCCTCCAGCAGGCTACAACGCTGAATGAAAAAATCACCTTTACTCCAGTCAATTCCTGTCAATCGATGGAAACCGTTTTCAGCGACTTCCTCGAAACTTACAAGAAATATTATCCGGAAAGACCATATTATTACGGTTATGATGTTCTTTTCGAAGCTCCTATGACAAATAGTGTATCTTTCGAAGCTGTTGAACGTGCAAAGGTTAATGATGTTGCAGGCATCGCGGACGCACCAACTGCTGGATGAGGCTCTGAGTATTCCACAACTAACCTGCAAAAAGCCAATGTGGACGAACCAGAAATTTTGAAAAGCAATGGAGAATACCTTTTCTATTACGCAAATACCAACTATGGAAATGACAGCTACATTTCTATTCTCAAAGCTCCAAAAAAAGCTGACCTCAGCGATGCCGAAGTGCTAAAGAAAATTACCATTCCTGCTACGTTGAGTAATATTCAGCTTTTTCTCCAAAATAACTACCTTATCATTTTAGGGACCAGATATAGCCAAACAGAAAGTGTCCTTGGAAATGCACGCAGCATTGCTATTGTGTATGATATTACCGATATGGAACACCTTCTCTTGAAAAAACTGATAGAAGTTCAAGGCTCCTACCAAGACGCCAGAATTGTGGACGGAGAACTGTATCTGATTTCCAATATCTCTCTCAATCGGTACGATATCGCCTATGCAGAAAAACCGTTTGTTTTCAATGATATCTTACCGACTTCCATAGAACTGGTTCTCAAAGCAAATCCTACTTCTGCCCTAACGGGGAACATTCTCAATTCCTACAATAAAATAAAAACCTCACTTCCTTGCAACAGCATTTTCTATCTCTTCCCAAGTGAGGAAACCCTCAAAGAACACTATCTCTTACCAAATTTTACGCTGATTTCTAAACTCTCTTTGGAAAATGTAGAAAAAAAGCTGGAACAAAAACTTGTTTTCGGTGCAGTGGATGAGTTTCATATGTCAGAAGAAGCATTATATCTTCCTTCTCCTATCTATTTCTCCAGTCCAAGGAAATGCTTGTGATGTTGGCGACCAACCTACAATGCAGGACAAAATACCTTAATCCATAAATTCACCTTAGGGAAAACCGTAGATTATCAGACTTCTCTTATCGTTCCGTGAACGCCACTCAACCAATATGCAATGGACGAAGATGAAAAAGGAAATTTCAGAATTCTGACTAAAACTCGGTCGCCAAACTTAGCAACACAATTCTTTGTCTTTGATAAAAACTTTAAACTTGCAGGACAATTACTCAATATTGAGCCGTGAGAGGAATTCAAATCTTCCAGATATATTGGAGATAAACTGTATTTGGTAACTTTCCAGCAAATTGACCCGCTTTTTGTAGTAGATGTAGCAGACATCACGCAACCAAAAATTGTTGGAGAACTAAAAATTCCGTGATATAGCACGTATCTTCATCCGTATGAAGCAGCAAAAAACAACATCCAATATCTCATTGGGCTTGGTTATTCTGTGAAAGATAACAGACGAGGTGGCGTGACGAATGACAGTATGAAAGTGGATTTGTATAAGATTGACTACAATAAAAAAGAAACGTTGCAGACAAAATGTTCTTCTTTTGCTGTGAAAGGTGTAGATACCAGCAATACTAATCTGTGTGTAAAATCCGATACTCCTTGTTCCGACATTCAAAAACTCTATGAAGAATGTGCCCACTCCGTCAATAGCGGAAATATCGCAGTAGAACTTGTCCATTCCTATGACTTCACTGGCGGAACTGCAACCTCTCCAGCTCTGAATAATCCGAGAATGTTTGTTCGAGATGTAAATAAAAAACTTCTTCTGCTTCCGGTGTTTATCTATGCACATGATTCAGAGACTTATAATCCTACGACAAACTTTGTAGGACTAAAAGGACTGACTATTCAGCCAAATGCGGAGATAAAAGAGAGTATAAGTCAGCATTTTACTTCTCTTTCTGGTACTCAATCTCGAGCTTTTACTACAGCGAGAGTTGGGTATTTAGGAGATGTGAACTATTTCTTATGGAATGATTTCGCTGCCTTTACGAAAGGTGAGAAGATATTTATTTCTCATCTCTTGCTGATTTGATAATTTTCTAACCTTCCTATTGTATTTTCAAATAAAAACAATATTTTGTAGTTAGTTTTCCAGAAAGTTCTTTTATTTTATGTACTATACTAATGAAGAAAACATTCATTCGACTGCTTTCAATTCTCGTCTTCGCTCTCATTGCCTTTGCTGGCTTTTGCTACTATAGAGGTCCAGATGGCGTTTCACTTTTAAATCGCCTCAAACAAGGGTTTAGCAACATCATTGAAAATCGTCACTGTGAAGAAGATGGGAAACCTTGCCAAATAATGCAAGAGCCAGTTGAAATAGAGGAAGAGCAAAAGGATATTGCCGAACAGGATTGAGATTGTGTACTAGAACAACTAGAAAACATTCAAGCAATCAAGATAGATAATGTAGTAAAGAATTGTGTCAGCAAGGAAAAAATTTGAGTGGTTCCCGATTGATTAGGTGGGGCTTGTTTTCCGGAGTATTTTATCATTGATGGAAAATTTGTTACACGGGATATGTGTTCTCGTGGATCACAACCAGATATCGTTTGTTCTCGTAAGGTAGAAGGCGATTATTATGAATATTTCACAAACGTATCACTTGATGCTCTCGAATTTATCAGTAGTGGAAACAACAGCAACATCAATCCTTATAGCCTTATTCTTGGGAAAGGATTACTTAATCATATTGTGAATAATCCGTACGGTAATCGAATATATTTTCTTCATGGAGATGAAAATTTTAAAGGATTTTCAAATGCACTATTATGATGGACTGACTGAAAAAATTATTTTGTAGCTGGTCATAGGAGAAATGAGATGGGAGAGATATATGATAAAACCCCCTTATATTTTGTCATCAATGATACACTTTACGAAGCAGGAGAACGAGAATTTGCTGGAATTAAAAATGATACCGTAACGGTGCAAAGAATATCTAATCTTGTAGAAAATACTGAAACAATGAAAAGCACCTTTACTCTTGAAACTTGTGAAGTAGACCTAATGTAGAGAGAAAAAGGGAGTATAAGTCAGCATTTTTCATCTCTTTCTGGTGCTCAATCTTGAGCTTTTACTACAGCGAGAGTGGGATATTTGGTGGACATGAACTTTTTATGTGCTCTGTAACCAAAAATGATGTAAATCAATTGTTTTCTGTAATATAGGTGGTATATAAGACATTTTGTGGTGAAGCATAAGTCTATAAAAATGTCGATTATCAAAACTTAAAAAAATGTAAGTGTTCACTGTATAAATAGAAATGTCAACATTTGAGATTAAGTAGTTTAGAAGCTAATTAGATAATAGATATTTTTATTTTTGATGTTTTAATTACTGATAGTAGATATGTTGTAAATACATAGGGTATAACAAGATAGAACAGTTTTAAAGAGTTGTTTCTTTATTTTCATTGTAATATGTTTTTTTTGTAGTAATGAGTTATTGTATTTTTGCATATAAGCAACTTGTTAGTTATGAAGCCTTACTGAAATCAGTGAACACTTACAAAAAAATAACTTGATTTTTCATAATAAACACATATGTTAGTTGTGCCAAATTAATATTTACTAAACTTACCTGACAAAACAAGTCAGAACGGTTGTTGTGTTCAAATGAGGACGATTAGTAACCATCGCTTCCTTATTATGGCGACAGTAACCGCGATAATGGTGAATATTAGTTTGGCGACTCGGTGGTATCAGTCGTCTTTTTATTTATTTTTATATACATATGAAATATATCCTTATTTGATTCTGACCATATGCTAGAAAAGTATATTATGAATTGATGATAAAATACAATATTGAAATTTCTTTGATTATAGACTTACAATCACAAGAACAAAGTATTTATAACTTCTTTTCAGAGAAAGGTTGTAAAATTCAAAATTTTTATTTTGTAGAGGATCAATATAGAGACTCTTTGGATTTAGATATACAAACACTTACATTCTTAAATACCTTTATTAAGCAACATACTATAGATGGCATTATTATTTCAACAGAACCAAAAGCACATTATGCATATTTAGATCGAGCTGTTACTACGTGATTAAAAATAATTGTTGATAAACCAATATTAGCGTTAGCTAATTTAGGGAATGATGAAAAGGTAAATCATCAACTTTTACAGCAATATTATCATATATGAAGAAAAATAGAAAAGTACCAAGCAGAGGTAATGGTATTTTGCCAAAGAAGAAAACATAAATGATTTTTATTTATCAAACAATATATTGAAGAAGTAATAGCTCAATATTGAATTCCTATAACATATATAGGCTATTATCATTCAGATGGAATGTGGAATATGCCCAATGAATTTGTTTATAGAGAAAATCATCCTTATAAATATTGATATGGAAAACTTTTACATAGTGGATATCATTTTATAGATATTTGTGGGTATTTGACAAATCTTAATAATAACCATACCAAACAAATCAATATGTATGTATCAGAAATAAATGCAAAAGATACCTTTGCTTATGCTAATCAATATACTTTTGAGAAAATCTTTCCCAATTGAACATTTCATACGAATTTAGATACATATATGAATAAAATTGTGAATTTCGGCGAAGTAGACTGTTTTATTAACTTACAATTACTTAATCAAGTATGACTTGTAGAAACAACTTTACAATTAGATCTTTTACAAACAGGTTTTTCTAGAAGAGCATGGCAAGAATTGCCAATAGATACTTATAAAGGAAATGGAAGATTAAGACACGAGTATATCAATATAAATCTAGGGCACCTTGTAAATATTAAAGTACATAGTTATAAGTCATTCGAAAAAACTAATAAAGCTGAATCTACTAATTTCAAATACCACTATGAAGTGGGAGCAAGTAATCATTTTGAAATACAAATTTTTCGTAATAATCAACTTATATGATGAAAATCTTTTGAAATAATTGATTTGTGAAAGGAAAGTGAAAATTTGATGGAAAATGCTAGAGATAGTTTATTTAGAGATTTTGTTTTTTATTGAGATAATGCTTCATCATATTATGCCCATGAAATAAATATGCAACTCTTGAATAATATGTATTGATGTTTATATAATATTAGACATAATAAGATACCTTTTAGAAAAATAACTTTGAAATAATGGAACACCATATTCAGCAAACTGTAGAAAAATATTTTGATAGTAAAATTTTGTCTATACAAGAAATAAAATGATGAATGCATACTATATACAAGATACATATTGAATGAAAAAATTATATATTAAAAATAAGAAATGCTACTCATCATTCTAATAGTAAATTAAAATCAAATCCTAATGATATTCTTTATGAATCAAATAACTTGGTTTTATTGAATGATTATATAAAAGAATACGTTCCAGAACATATATGTTTTTTGGAAAACATTAATTGATTGATAATGTCTTGTTTTGATAATAATGTTGTTAATGTGCTAGAAATGATGAAACAAGAGAAATTTATTCTTACAGATAGTGTCGTTATTTGAAAAAATATTGCTCATATTCATAAACAGCTTATGAAGTGTCTACAAACCGCTAGAGTAGATGATATTGAATATTCCAATCAATATTATAATCATAGATTTGATATTATAAAATCAAATACAGTAAATGAATTACTTCAGTATTTACAAAATCATAAATATCAAACTATATTATGAGACTTAAATCCGGCTAATTTATTTATTGCTAATAATAAGCTTAAAATATGTGATTTTGAATGTGTACATTTATGAACTCCATTATTTGATCTATGATATTTAATCGCACATTTTATTTTACATTACATAAAAATAAATGTAGAAGATTATATTTCTTTTATTTCTAATCTTATTTCACAGTATGCGTCCATAAATCCAATTTTAAATGATGAAAATATTAATCGGTTGAAAAACATTACTTTATTAATGTTATTAAATAGGCTAACCAATACATTTATAAATTATGAAATAAATAATTTAAACCATATCGAAAAAGAAAGGATAACTAAACTCATAATAAAACTTATTAATAACAATATCTTATCCTATAATGAGTATAAAAATATAGTTTTACAACTTCACAATATTGTGAATGAATAATCTTGTTGATCTTTACAAGCAAATGGTCTATATAAGACTCTTTCAAAACAAATTGATTGATTTTGTTAACAAATGATTTATTAAGATACCTATGCACCTATCAATAGGTCAAGAGGCTATTAGTGTCTGAATTAGTTCTTTATTGGAGAAAAAAGATCATATGTATTGAAATCATAGAAGTATTATTCATTATTTAGCAAAATGAGGAAATCCAGAAAAATTATTGCTAGAATTGTTAGGAAGTAGTGGATGATGTTCTGGAGGGGTATGATGAGGAATGCATTTAACTGACAAAGAATGCTGATTTATGGCGACATCTTCAATAGTATGATGAACAATTGGAGTAGCAGTAGGGGATGCTCTAATTCAGAAAATATCTAGAACCTCTAATATGGTAGTTGTATTATTTTGAGAATGAGCTTGTAATGAATGAATAACTTATGAGGCGGTTAATTTTAGTGTATTACATAAATTACCGATAGTATTTGCTTGCGAAAATAATGGATATGCAACACATAAAAAAATAAATACTCATTTGGGGAATAATAAAGTATACAAAATATTTAAATGATTTAATATAAACTGTTACCAATGTAATTGAAATGATATAACATTAGTTGTTAATTTGATGAATAAAGTTAAATGATGGATTAGAACGGGGCATTGACCGATTTTTATAGAATTTATAACTTACAGAATTAATGGACATGTAAGTGTTAAAAAAAACTTTGATTTGTTATGAAGAAATCGTAAAGAAGTTAATGACTGGAAAAAAAAGTGTCCTATTAAAAATTTAGAAAATTTATTTATAAATATGCAATATTCCAAAAAGGCA
This sequence comes from Candidatus Peribacteria bacterium, assembly GCA_031288635.1. The sequence goes on from JAITQZ010000044.1 coordinate 13,348, forward strand.
ATAAATAATATAAAAAAAGAAATACAAGATAAGATTAATTATTTATTTGATTTTATTTATCAAAAAACTACCAAATGTTAAAAACAATAACTGCTACCAATTATTTATGAAAAGTAGTAAATAAAGAAATGAAGGAATATAGGGATCTATATGTTATAGGTCAATGAGTAACAGATCCTTTTTATACAGGAGATTTTTATTCGCAAATAAGCAAAGACAATAAAACAAGAGTAATAGATGCACCTATTTCAGAAAATTTAATTGGATCTATTGGAATTTGATGAGCAATTACAGGAGCAAAAATACTTGTTATATTTCCAAGAATGGACTTTTGTTTATATGCTATGAATTCTATTGTTAATGAAGCCTGACAATATAAATTTTTACATAATGGAGAAGGTATAAACATTACTTATATTATGCTTATAGAAAATGAATGATGATTGTTATGATCTAAACATTTACAAAATTTTCAATCTATTTTTATGCATTTCCCAACTCTTTCTATATATTATCCTAGTGATAGAAACACTTTTTATTTAACGATTAACTCCTGTCTCTCTAATAACGATATTGATATTTTGATTATAAATAAAAAAATTGATATATGATCTACTTTTTCTAATTATCAAACTAATTGAACCCTTAGAAAACTAAAAAAGTGAAAAGATTTAACAATTATTACTTATTGAAAACATATACAAGACGTATTAAATATCCTAGATATACTTAAGGAAAAAGGTATAGAACCAGATATTTTTGATATATTTTCTTTTAAGTGATATAACTTAGATATACTTATTCAATCTATTAATTATACAAAGAAATTGTTAATTATAGATTGAACTCGACAAACATGTAATTTATCAACAGACATTATCAAAAATCTTTATTTGAATTATACAATTCAAAATATTAAAATTGATATTTTAAATATACCCGAAACTTATGTTCCAGCAAATTATTATTTGGAAAAAGCATATTTTATCACAAAAGAGGATATATTTAATCGTATAATTAATTTATGCTATGACAATTAAAACTATTGTAATTAGTGGTGGTACTAAAGGGCTATGAAAAAGTATTGTATATGGATTTTTAAAAGAAGGACATAATGTCGCCACATTTTCAAGTAATGAAGATAATTATAAAAGTCTGAATACTGAATTGTGAAAAGATTTTGAAGATGAAAAGTTCTTAGTATGTAAATGTGATATTAAAAATGAGAGTGAAATGATACATTTTCAAAAAACTGTTTTAGAAAAATTTGGAAATGTAGAAGTTTTAATAAATAATGCCTGAAAAGGATACTATGAATATTGTGAAAACGGTTGTATGGATAAATTTCAAGAAATAATCCATATCAATATGATTGGAGTGGCTTATTTGACACAAATCGTACTTCCAATTATGAAGCAAAATGGAAGAGGACAAATTATAAATATTTCTTCTATTTCTGGATTTTGGTCTCAAGAAAAAAATGCCTTTTATAGTGCAACAAAACATTGACTAATATGATATACTAAAGGGCTTAGGGAAGAAGTTAAAAAAAATAACATTAAAGTTGCTACTATATGTCCTTGAATGATAGATACGGAATTCTTTACTATACAGGAGTTGAAAGAAATGGAACAAAGATTCTGAGTATCTAAACTAAAAATGTTACATACAAATGATGTAGTTGTTTTAGTAAAAACGATTGTTTACCAATCAATTACTTCGGACATTCAAGATATCATTATTAAACCTTTTTAATTAGTATCTTACTACTACAATGGATGAAAAATCATTAGAGACAACGTGCATAAATTTAGTTAGAGAACATATTGTGTGAACAAGAAAATCGAATAATCTCCCTAAATATATCCACTCCCTAAGAGTATATGAACTATTAAAAAATGAAAAGGCTGCATTTTCTACACAAATAGCAGGACTTCTTCACGATATTTTAGAAGATTCTTCTCTTTCTAAAAACGATTTATTACATATAGGAGTTCCTAAAGAAAGTATCCAGTTGATAGAAATCTTAACGCATAATCTTAAAGAAACATCTCCCTCTGCACAATGGGAATCAAAAATTAAGCAATTGATTAACGCACAAAATACAGAAGCCCGACTTATTGCAGTCGTAGATATGATTGACAATATGCAAGAACCTCTCTTTTTGGATGATGAACAAAAAATGAGATGGTATCTTTCTTCAAAAGTTGCTGTGATGTTGTACTATGCTGCTCTTTACATTAAAAATACTCAAATTTTTACTCTCTTTTTAAAAGAATATATCAATTTAGTTCAAAAAGTAAATAATTACACATTCATTACTGAATAAATATATTAAGCCACATTTTTTATCCTCGTGTTTTTATATCATTCCATTTATATGATAATAAAAGAGAGTATAAATCAGCATTTCAATCTCTTTCTGGTGCTCAATCTCGATCCTTTACTATGGCGAGAGTGGGATAATATATTGCATCACAATAAAATTTATTCCTTGTGATTTTGCCCATTGTTTTGAATGTAGCAGTTTTTCTGGAATATCTTTCGTTATGGTAATGAAACCGATTTTAGAGTAATAGTTTTCCATTTCTCATCTTGTAGCTAAATATACTTCGCTTCTGCCTTTTCTCCTTTCTATGAGATTGGTAACCATCGCTTCCTTTATCTCAGAGCAGATGACGGTAAATATAAAACAGTCTTTCAATCCATTATCGGTCTGGCGGCGGGAGATAGGATACGAATATATCAAAAAGAACCAGAGAGTAACTATACCCAGTATATCTACACGGTAGAGAAGTCCTATGAAATCACTCCACGTAATATACAGATATTGGATGCGACGACGAAAAAGATGCTGACTCTCATTACTTGTACTCCTCTTGGAGGAACTTCAGGCAGATGCGTAGTCAAAGCAAGATTTGAACAAAGAAAAGAACTCTCCGAAGGATAATCAGTGATAGATGCTAGAAATACATCTATCAGATACTTACCGAGGGAGTACCAAAATTTCTTCTTCCTCTAAAACCCATCTCTGAGCAAAGCTTCAAAATTGAAGCTTTTTGCTTTCTTTGAGCGTTCTGATTTCTTCCTTTTTTATCCCGTAATAGTCCATTAAGTGTTCACACACCTCGTGAAGGTCGGCGAGTTTTTCCCTTTTATCTGCAATTTGCGTGGCATTGAGAAACCCTCTGACATCCTCGTAAAATTTTTGGAGTAATTTTGTTTGAAACTCCCTTTTAGAAGCCTGATGGTACACACATTTTCTGCCATCGGCAGTAATGTGCTGAGGGATGTGGTCCCTGACGAGTTTGTCGTGTTTCATAGATAAATACGTAGGAAATAAAACGTATGTTTATACTATTACACTCCATACTACTCCGGTTTCTACTCAATGACTTCTTTCCCCATATAAGGCTGAAGAACAGAAGGAATGCTAATTTTTCAATCTGCTGTTTGATTATTTTCAATAATCGCAATCAAAATTCTTGGAGTAGCAACAACCGTATTGTTCATTGTATAACAATATTTTACATTCCCTTCACTGTCACGGTAACGTAAATTTAACCTTCTCGCTTGAAAATCCAAAAAGGAAGTAGCAGAATGCGTTTCTCCATAAGCATTACGTGAGGGCATTCGGCATTCTATATCGTGAGAGTCATACTTCCCTATCGCTAAATCTCCTGCACACAGCTGCAAAACACGATACGGTATCCCTAAATCTACAAGAAGTTCTTCCGCATTCGCCAAAATTTGAGCGTGGAATTGGTCGGACATTGCAACATCTTCTGGGAGAATCACCACTTGTTCCAGCTTTGTAAATTGATGAACTCTATACAGTCCTGCAGTATCTTTTCCATAACTTCCTGCTTCACGACGATAACACGGAGAAAGTCCCACATACTTCTTAGGCAACTCGTCCTCACGGAGAATATCTCCCGTATGATAAGAAGTCAAAGGAATCTCCGCAGTAGCAATCAACCACTGGTCATCTCTTTCTAGTCGGTACGCGTCTTCTTCACCTCCCGGAAACCACCCCGTCCCCACTAAACATTCCGTATTAACAATATTAGGAACAATAAAAGGCTGAAACCCCTTCTTAATCATCTTTTGTAACGCATATTGTTGTACAGCTTGTTCTAGCAACATTCCATCATTTTTCAGAAAATAGGAACGTGTCCCCGCGATTTTCGCCCCTCTCTCAAAGTCCACCATATCATACTTTTTCATCAAACTCATATGGTCTTGAATCGAAAAATCAAACGTTGGAACCTCGCCCACCCTTCTGATTTCCACATTTTCTGTCTCATCTTTTCCTGTAGGAACACGAGAAGAAAGGAAATTTGGCATCTGGAGCAACAAAGGATGCAGCTTTTTTATCAAAGTTTCATATTCGCTTTCCTGAGCCTGAATATCGGTTTTGAGTGCTTTGGCTGCTTCATAGTCCTGTTGCGATGCCAAGGTTTTTTGCTGAAATTTTAAGGAATCAATCTGCTGCTGTAAAGCTTTTCTCTGATCATCCAAAGCTAAAATCTCTTCAACATGCACCGTCGAATGTCTCTTTTTCAGGTCAGCTTTGTATTGGTCTAAGCGTTCACGTACATTTTTCAAATCTAGCATTGAGGGGAGGGGGGTTACCATCTAAAGATAAGAAAAGCATAGAGAAAAAAAGTTGAAATGCAAGGAGAAATACCAAACGGTGAAATCTGACCTTAAAATCAGTATAGGACTTTTTTTTGTTTATTTCAAGGGAAATATCACTTATTATATAACAACAGAATAGAAATGACAGTAGTGGAATTAAAAGTGTTAAAAAAGTTGAAAAAAAATAGGAATGGGGTATACTGATGATATAGCTTTAGTTTGTATGTGGGGTATACTGATGATATAGTTTTAGTTTGTATGTATTTATCATGAAAACAAAAAAAATTCTCTTTCTTTTAACTGCTCTTCTGGTACTGATCAATCAGTTGGGGGTGGATTATGTACTGGCTACGATGCAGGAGGAAAGCTCTCTGTCGGAGACAGAGATATGAGCAGAAGTTCCGTCGGAGGATACCTTCAAAGAGGAAGTTACAGATGCTCCATCGAAAGAAAACACGGAGCTACCCGATGAAGTCACAAATTGAAC
>JAITQZ010000053.1 GCA_031288635.1 Candidatus Peribacteria bacterium
GCTTTATGACGAGTCAAGATATCTACCGCTTCATCTTAGTGAATCTATTATCTCTTGCAACTTTACTGTTTGTTTCATATTTTCTATCATATGAATGACGAGCCCCTAAAAAGGGTCTCTACTCCTTATATGCAGTATGTCACGGGTCGAGGAAAATGGCGTAAGTTCGGATTTTTCTTTCTCTGGAAATTTCCCAACACATTCTTATAAAAATACGGTGAATTATCATTGGATATTTTACAATATCGGACATCCTTTGATATTATCGGACGTTTTAACGAAACACCCCTACCTCAACCTTTCCAACTTTTCTCTTTAATCTTTCCTCTTTTCCTATGCAACTCTTCAAAAGACTTCTCCTTTCCTACTTCCCTGAAAGTCTAACCCAACAGACTCTTAACCCTGCTTCTATGTTTGTTTCCTTCATCTCCGCAAAAGATTTTTTTTCCATTATCAATAGAAAAATCGTAGAGAACTATAAACTTAATCTCTTTGATATTTCTCTGGATACGTTTGAATTCAAGATTGGACTCGGAACCGAAGGCGAAACTACTTCGGTGAAAGTCTCCGACACCTATTATGGCTATCTTTCCGCCTCTAACTTTAATGGCTACAAATTTTACAATATTGCCAATATGTCCAACGCATTGGTAATGGCGTCTTCGCTCTATCTCCAAAAGGTGTTTGAGGAAGAAAAAGGACAGCTATTTATCGACTGTTTATACGCATTTTATTTGCTCAGCTTTCTTTTCGTCTCCAGAATAAAAGTCTTTCCAGGGAAATCTGACCAAGAAGATTTCAATCGGTTTGTAGAACTCTTTTTTGAATTTTATGGAGTGGTAATTTCCCAGCTCAAACATAAAATCACCAAAGAAAAATTCAAGACACTGAGAAAAAAGCTGATTTCTCAATTAGAAGTCTTTTTTCTGATGTTCCATTTCTATCGCAGAATCAACCAATTTTTCTCCTATCAGGCCGTAGATAGCGAGTATTTCACGCGGCTCTTTGGTGAACGCTTTTCTGCTGAACAAAGAAAATTCTTGGCAAACTACCCCAACTCCAAATTTTCACCAACCATCATTTTAGAAGAAGAGGAAATGCTCTTTGAAATGGCTCCTGCAGATATTCATCTCAAGTATCTCTTTCTCGATAATGACCCCCACGATATTGTCAACTTTCTCATTGCTGAGGTCTACGATAAGAAAATACTAGACAAAAAGCTGGCTGCCTTGATGAAAAATGCCGCAGAACTGAATGGAGTGTTGGATTATCTGATGGACCCTGCGTCTTTCAAGCAGGGATATTTTGAGGGAATGCAAAAACTCCTAATGACAACCTTTAGAGACGAAGATGACGAAGAATTGGAAGAATTCAATGAAATGCTGTCTGTGATAGGCAATAATGACGAAAAACTTGAACATCTCAAAATCCCCCAACGTATCAAAAAAGAATCCAGAATGATTGAACAGCTCTTGAATTTCTACGTCACCTATCTCGGGGGACTGTCCATTGAAAGAGCAGACACGTTTTTCATCCGTACCTACAAACCCCAATTACTTCCCGAATTGTTAAAGTTGATTGACCTCAAACTTGCCAGCCCAGCATCCATTCATCTCTACGGACTCCAGCAATATTTCTATTCGAGAAATACCTTTTTTTACCAATACGTACAGCAAAATGTCCGTGCAGGTAAAGAAAAATTTTTTATGCCTCTCGCTGCGAAAATCAAACCCATTAAATCCAATATTTTTTCTCTCGCAATGTTTGATGAGAATACCCTACTCAGCCTGCTTCAAGACATCAACCCCAGAATGAGTAAACTCTACATCAAAAATAAATCACTCCTCCAGCGATTCCAAAAAACTTACAGCCCAGCAATTTCTACCCTCATCAAAAAAGAAAAAGCTGATTTCATTGCCGAGTACTATGCTCCGACCTTTTCCGCCTGCGAACAAAGCGAAGCAATACTTTCCCTCTTGCAGACATCTCTTTCCGATGCGGATGTCATCCGCCTCAAGGACGCACTCTATTGCTTTGATGTACAACTATTTAGAAACTTTCTTTCAAAAGTCTCTCTAAAAAAGCTGAAATCCCACTATTCTGAACAAGCAATTTTACATCTTTTCGCTAACGTAAGAGAACTCCTACCAGGATTTTTACTGTACTACCATTTCTTTCTCCGTCAGGAAGCAGAACAAAAAACTTCTGCTCATTCTACGCTCTTGCTACAGACTTTTCTTTTGGAAATTTTAGGGATAGAACACAGTTTGCTCACTCATTTCCGTGAGCTACTCCTCCAGATGATATCAGAATTTTCTTTTGCGTTCGCTCTTTTTGTAGAGTTTGATGACAACAAAGACCTCTTTAAGCTCCTCCGAGAAAACCGAAAACGTTTCATTGAGAAAAAAGAACTTTCACAAATCGTCTTTACTCCAGAAGATGTACTGCGATTGAGAGGGACATTAAAGCATATCACTTACTACAATAAGAGGTATTTAATTCCTGGATAATTTTTAGGAATACAAAACAGCCTCAACATTCTGAGGCTGTCTGATTTTCTACTACATTCTCTACACTATATTCCGTTCACTTGCAACAAGAGAGACGGATTATCATAGAGCTCTTCTGGAGTAAGCAGACGTTTTGAGAAGTCTATCTCCACTTTGAAGAACTGTACAGGAACCACCATCTTTCCCAGCGATACATCACCTGCAATGGCATAAGCATTCGCACCTTCGGGAGCCACTGCTTTTACTTCATCAATGTTGTACTTAAGAAAGAAGTATATATCCTCCCCCGTAAAGGTTGTTATCCCTCCGATAGGAGTCAGACTTTTTATAGGGTATTTTGGAATACCTGTATCCAATGAACACTCCCCGACCACGAGGGTCGGATCACACCTTGGCTCACACAAGAACCTAACTATGATACCGTGATGTTAATCGCCCCGGCCACAAGGGTCGGGGAAATCTTTTAATTATACAAAAAGCAAGTGATGAAGTAAAAAATCTGAATAACACAACCCCAAGATGAAACTTTGGGGCTACAAAGATTTGGCACCTCTGGTGCCTCGCCCGCAAAACAGGCATATCTTCATACCTCAGAGCTTGAAGCTCCGAGCAAAACAAAAACAATCAAAACAAAAAATACCCAAAATTTCTTGCAAAAAAATAAAAAGCGACTATACTAAGATTAGATTTTATTTCCACACATATAAATGGAAGCAAACAAAAAACAAGCTTTAATAGAAATTTTAGAGAAACTTGTCGGATATCGAGATTTAGCGGAAGGTTTTTTAATCCTTGTCAAAGAAGCAACAGATGATACGTTAGCTGATGACCTTCTTAGACTTATTTACGACCAAATGAGAAAAATGAAAAACAAAGAAAAACAAAAGCATATCTATGAACAATTAAAGATAATCAAAAAACATAATCTAGAGATAGAAAAAGATAGAAAAGAAGCTGAAAATCTTTTAGATTCTTTACTTACTACATTAGAAGAATGACGGGAATAGAATGATTTAATCCCAATATATATATCAATATACTAAAAATAAATAGTAATAAAGATTAAAATAATAAAAGCGAAAACAAAAGAATTAGAAGTAATGAAAACAAAAGAATTAAAAGTTAACGGACAACATGAGTTATCTCTTCAAGAAAAGCTTGAAATTGAGTATGAAGAGCTCAGAAGAAAGCTTGAAATTGAGGATGAACTTGAAATTGAGGATGAAGAGCTCAGCAGAAAAAAATATTTTTTTAATGCTGATAGGTTTAGGTATCGTCTATTTCTAGGACTATCTATGTTCGTGTCTGTACTGATTGGAGTATCCATACGGGTGTTTTTGTCCCCATCAATAGGGATCTGTCTTCAGATAGGAATAGGAATATGTGTTTATATGTTATTTTATGGATGCCTCTTCTATACATCAGAAGTGTTTAGATGGCGTCGAATGAAAAAAATAAAAAAACAATTGAAGAAGCTCGAATAAGAGCTTCTTTTTTGTGAATAGATGCTATTCATATAAGCTTTTGAAGTATTGACCTCTTTTTGTTTCAGCTGTTTATTAATACTTGAGCTTCAGACATTCCCTTGCAAGATTCTCTCGATTTTCCTTTCCCATCTTGCAATACGAAAAGGGTAAGAAAATGAAAAATCCTCCACTACTGTCCAAATAAAAATTTTTGGGCAAAAGAAAATCCGAGCGTTTAGCTTGGATTTCCTCTAAAATGCTGTTTATTGGACAGCATAAATCCTTATAAATGAAATCGACCAAGAT
>JAITQZ010000055.1 GCA_031288635.1 Candidatus Peribacteria bacterium
GGAGTTCAAGAATCCTTCTTCCCAGCCAGAACCATCACCAGAGCCGAAGTAGGTACCATTCTCTCCAGACTCTTACGAGGGACAACCTATGCTACCCAACCGGGTGATGAAACCTATTATGGTAGACACCTTCAAGCATTGAAAAACGCAGACATTATGAAAGCTATTACGCAGCCTGAAATGTTAGAGCTGAGAGGAAATATTTTGCAGATGCTGATGAAGAGTGTAAAGAAATAAACCGCTCCTATACCCACCTCCAGAGAAGAGAAAAAGAATCAAATTTGTCTTGTGTCCGTAGTACAGATATGTATACTACCCAAAACTTTACCCCTCCTTTTCTCAATGCCAATCCACAAAAAAAAACTCTCTCAATATCTTCAACTCCCCGAAACAGAAATCCAGAATTTTTCCACTTCTCCTAGCGAAATTCCCCCTTTCCTCGAACACCTCCTCAAAAAATTCGACGAACATATCGCTAAAAAAGGTAAAATCCTCCTCATCACCTTGACTAAAAAATCCAGCGAAGAAATCACAAACTTCCTCGTATCCAAAGGTTACAAAGCCTTTTACCTCCACAGTGAAGTCGCCACAATGGACAGACGAGAAATCATCAAAAAGCTGAAAACCTGAGTCATCGACATCATCGTCGGAGTAAACCTACTCCGTGAAGGAATCGACCTCCCCGAAGTCACCCTCATCGCCGTACTAGACAGCGACAAAGAGGGATTTCTGCGTTCCACCACCTCCCTCATCCAAATCATCGGACGTGCTGCCAGAAATCCCAACAGTGAAGTCATCCTCTATGCCGACACCTTCACCGAAAGTATCATAAAAGCCCTCCGAGAAACCTACCGCCGTCGCAGCATCCAAGAGAAATTTAATAAAAAACACGGAATCACTCCCACGGCCGCCCAATCCAACGTAAAAGACCTCGAAATCGTAAAAACCGACGAGGACCTCACCCAACAATTCTCTGCTCTCACCCGCGGAAAAATCAAAAGACTCAAAAGAATGACCAAAGCTGAAAAAGCCTTGATTGCAAAAGACCTAAAAACCCAGCTCGACCTCGCCATCAAAGAACGAAGATTTGAGGACGCGGCCGTCGTCCGCGACCAACTCAAAGCACTAGAAGGAGACTAACAATTCTTACGCCCCCTTTCGTAAAAGCCTGTCTCCCACAGTACTGCGGGACGGGAGGAGGAAGGGGGGATTTTTAAGTAAAATATCCGCAACAACAAAAACATTAACAATGGGGACAGGTCTCGCACCTATCCGAAACAACAATTCAAAGTAGGGATAGGTCTCGCACCTGTCCGAGATGACGAACATAGTGAGGAATATCCACAACAAACCAAATCACCACAACAAACCAAAGAACATCAATAAAAAGTCCCCAAATAATTGACATATAATAAAAATGTAGTATAATACTATATACACCATTTTTATTATACTACCACGAATATGACATCAGGTATTCTTATCCTCTTCTTTGGCTGCTTTTTCCTCGAGCAATCCAGCGTACTCAAAAAGAAATTAGGAGCAGAAATAGACATCCACCAAATTTCTTTACTGACAATGTTAGCGACAATGGTTTTTTCCGGTATCGTAGTAGCAACCAGCAACGATCGAACCTTTACCCGAACATTAGGCAGCTTTTTATTAGTCGTTTTTCAAATTCTGGCGGGAGTCTTATTTAGTGAAATCAGTAATAAAGCTGTCCACCAAGCCGATAGGTCTACCTTTTCTGTAATGAGTACGATCAGCATTCCCTTGTTGCTGATTTCTGATATTGTGCTAGGCTACGACGTCAGTTGGCGACAAATCGCCGGCGTGATTATCCTCGTAATGATGCTAGGCTACACCGTTTTTACAGGCGATTTCTCCAAAAAAGGAATAAAATACATTATTACCTCAAATCTGATTTCGATGGGAACCATCATTGCCTTTAAATACACAACAACCTACTATGCTTCTACAGAATTGATGAACTTCTATAATGCTGGAGGAATGAGTCTGCTTTTTCTCGTCATCGTTGGAAGAACCAAAGGTCGACACGGCATCCAACAAATTCTTCGTCCAAAATACCTCGGATTCGCTAGTCTCTACGCAGTAGGCAGCGTCCTCTGTGCTGCTGCATACAAATATATGATTGCCTCTATGGTAATTGCCCTCAAAAGATTTTTTTCAATGATGTTTGGTATCCTCACAGGAAAACTCTTTTTCCACGAAGAAAATACCACAAAAAAGCTGTCCGTAGCCAGCGTAATTGGACTAGGAGTATTTATTATGAATGTTGGTCCGATTTTTGCTTCCTACTTAGCAGGTCCCAACAAAGAAAGAGAACTTCACGCTGCTCCATCCATAGGAGAAACAAATATTTGCCGTTCAAACGATGTACTGAACCATCTCTACCACAATAAGAAAAATGTATACCATAATGTATGAGGACTTGTAGGGACGCCCCAATAGGGTATCCGAACGCACGATAAAACCAAAATGGTTTAGAACCAAAAAAATCAGAAATATTTTTCCCAATTTTTTTCACTTTTTAACAAAATTTCCTGAAGGTGCTCATATCACAAAAACAAAACAACAAAAAAAAATTCCATTTGAAAACGAAACACATATCACTACATTCTCTCATAGAATGTACTACCAAAAAACCTATAAAAAACAACATTCACGGACAGAACGTACCCAAAAACTGCTCCAACAAATCCCTTTCTTGAGAGAGATTACCTTTACCAAAGAGGTACAACTGATGACTCTCTTCTTTTTGCTGTTTGCAATAATCGTAGTCAGACTTTTTTACATTCAGGTCATACAACACAAAACCTACGATACCAAACTCAATGCCCAGCATACCAGATCTACTTCCGTAAAAGCTAATAGAGGAGACATTTATGCCGTAGACAAATCTGGACAACCCGTAAAACTCACCGAAAATATTTCACTCTATGACGTTGCTCTGGACCCCACCTTGGTCGGAGTAACTACAGGAGACATCTCTCTCAAACCCCGCCTCATTGAACTGCTCACTCCCGTGGTATACAAACACCTCTGCGTCATCTATGGAATGCAACAAGTTTCTCCCGAGGAATGCGTGAAAAACGTAGAAGTCTTTGCTAATATAGAAATCCTTCCAAAAATGCCCCAACTCTTTTACTATGGTGCAGGACTCAAATCTCCACAATACGATACCTTTGACTTCACAGGATTTGAAGAAAAGAAACTCCAAACCATTTCCGGATTCACTGAAACCAAAGCATTAGACATCATTTCTTCCAGACTCCAAGAAAAAATCCAAATCTGAACTAAAGAAAGAAACTACCTTGGATTTTTTACTAACGAAGAATTTCTCGCAGACCTAACAGCACAGAACTTCCCCTTTATCCAAATTATAGGAGACTATTATGTGTATGTCGTACCCACCAAATCCAGTGCCACCACCAGAACGAGAGATAAGGTACTCTTACAAACTCTCCTCAAAAAACACGGCTATCCTACACTAAGTGAGGCAGATCTCTCTACGCTTTTCTCTCAACAAGAATACAGATACATCAAACTCTTTACCTCTGCCAACCCCCAAATCGCCCAAGATATCAAAGAACTCAAAGAGCTCCACTACACGGAAAAATCCAAAGACAAAATTCCCGTGCTACACGGAGTCATTTTAGAGCCATATACCACGAGATACTACCCACGTGATGATTTTATGTCCAATGTACTCGGATACGTAGATAAAAATGGAGATGCCTATTACGGAATCGAAAAATATTTTGATGATACTCTCAAAGGTATTGATGGGAAAATCAAAGGACGTGCTTCTTCTTGGATTGGTAGCGTAGGAGCAAATGACTTTGAAATCATCAACGCCAAAGACGGAGACGACGTATTTCTAACCATCGACATCGGTATCCAAAAGGAAGTAGAATCCATTGCCAAAAAATACTTGGAACAGTTCCGTGCAGATGCCATCAGTGTACTCGTCTATGACCCGAAAAACGGACAAGTCAAAGCTTCAGTAAATGCCCCAACCTTCAATCCAAACAACTACAACGACGCATATATTCTCAAACCCTTAGGACAAGAAAACGCTCACATTGTGGACGACCTTACCTACGTGGATATTCCTGTATATGTGCTCAGCGGAGGGAAATATAAACTCGCTACCGTTACCGAGAGACAGGATATTACTCTAGAAAAATATCTTCCTACCAATACCTATGGAGCCCAAGTATTCGTAGATAAAAACATTTCAACGCCGTTCGAGCCGTGAAGCATCTTCAAATCCTTTACAATGGGAATTGGGCTCGACTCCGACGAAATCAGACTCTATGACTATTATACAGATGAAGGAGAAGTAAAAGTCTGACCCTACATCATCAAAAATTCAGATATTCAAAAATGCCGAGGAAACAACAATCTACTCCACGCTTTCATCTATTCCTGCAATATCGGAATGGTGCGTGTAGTACAGAAAGTAGGAAAAGAAATCTTTTACAACTACCTCGCTAAATTTGGGTTTGGGAAACTGACCGGTATCGAATTAGCAGAAGAAAAACCTGGATTCATTGACAACGAAACAACGGTATCTGCAGCCAGATTTCTCAATAACTCCTTTGGTCAAGGATTACAAGTTACCCAAATTCAGCTCGCAGCAGCATACGGAGTGCTTATAAATGGAGGACAATATATCAAACCGACCATAGTTTCTGGTATCGCCAAAAAAACAGCAAACTCAGAGGAGGTACAATATACTGAGTCTCTACCTCAGATTTTAAGTCAAATCATCCGCCCCGAAGTCAGTGAAGAAATGAAAAGTGCCCTCTTCAACATAATGACCACCAATACACAATACGCTTCCGCTCAAGTAAAAGAATATCGTCTAGGTGCTAAATCAGGAACTGCTCAGATCGCATTTCGCGGAAAATACCAGAGAGGAAATGGTTGGACTCAAGCTACTTTTGCAGGAGCTATCACAATGGATGACCCCAAATACTTAGTACTGATTTGGGTCTCTCGTCCCAGAAGCTCTCAATGGTGAGTCGGAACTTCAGGAAAGATTTTTGGAGACATCGCCAGATTTCTAATCGGATATTCTTTGATTGAACCAAAGTAAAAAGCAATCCCTCCCTCTAATGCTCAAAACAGCCCTAGAAAAATGAATTGCTTACTTTTTCCTCAAACTATCCCCAACTTCGATTATCCAAAGTAAAGAGGAATAGTCTAATTTTTTCCTTTTCTTCTTCAGTGAGGTCAGGGAGCTCCAAAAGGAAATTCCGTAATTCTTGTTTCTGCCCTCGAAGAAAAGGCTCTCTTTCTCTATCCACATCAGCAAGGCTGTTATAAATATAGAATAACTTCTCTTCTACCAACTGCACAAGTTCTGCAGATGTAGGAACATAGTTTTGATATTTCCTTCCGTAATAAGACGAAATCCCATACCAACTCCCAGCTCCAACACCAAAAATAACCAGAACCCCAACAAGAACATCTCCAACAAAAAGAATATCCCGTTGAAGTGCCATAATCACTAACCCCACTATTGAAGTGAAGCCTATCAAGACTACCACCCAAGGGAGAGTAGCCCGATTTCTCTTTATACGGCTAATTTCTACCGTAAGTTGTTTTTGAACTTCTTTTTGTGTTTTCATACACTTTTTTATATTTTCCGCGATTATACTGATATATATATCCAAAGTCAAGTACAAAATAAGTAAGTGTTCACGGTTTTAGAAATATCTTAAGAAGTGGACAATTTCTCTATATAAACTACTAAAAACATATGACCCGTCATAGAGTGGCTAGCGAATCGAGACCCTTTTTAGGGGCTCGTCATTCATATGATAGAAAATATGAAACAAACAGTAAAGTTGCAAGAGATAATAGATTCACTAAGATGAAGCGGTAGATATCTTGACTCGTCATAAAGC
>JAITQZ010000010.1 GCA_031288635.1 Candidatus Peribacteria bacterium
GAACAACGAGACTCTTCCAGCATCGGACTGTTCAACCCCTATAAAACCCCAGGACTCTGACCTATTTTGATTGTAAAAATCTGTACCGTCCCTGCAAGCTCCAGAAACTTTGAAGGAAAAGGAACCGTAGTAAAAAGTATCGAAGAAATTTTTGGGCAACTCATAGGCGTAGTGGATACACTAGACAAGAGCGGAGAACTCGGCACCTACAAAAAAGAAAAAGAAATGCTCGACAACTCCGCCAGCAATATCAACTTCGGAAAATCCATCACCTTTACCTTTGACCAGGTAGTACAAAAAAAAGCAGATCCTCAGAAAAAACCAAAGCAACTCAAAGAAAAAGAACTCAATGACGCAAACATAACACTCCTAGAATCTCTAGGAATAGCAAACCCTCTAGAAAATCCTACAAGCGTAAACACTTACATTCTCACACAAGACAGTGCAACAATAAAAGTAGCAAATACAATGATGGCTATAGTAAACTATGACGCAGAATTACAAAAGCAAACCGTCTTAGAAGAAAATCCAAAACTTCTCGAAGATACAAAAACCACAGCAAACCGTGAAAAAGACATCAACTTAGAAACAATGATGGCAACGTTTCTCTCTCAACATCGTACTTTCTGGATTGACGCTACGTCCACCATCAAAGAATTTACGACCTTTTCCTCTGTTCTCCTCGGGAAAAAAGGAACCTGTCCATAATCGACTTGAAAATTTTCTCCAATTCTCTAAACTCAACTACAGATACAGATTTTTATTTCTTTATCTCCCACAATGGCACAAAAAAACGATTTCTTTCAAAAGAAACTTTCCAATACTAGGTCATTCAAAAGGCAGTCTTCACCCTCGTATACACGAATATGGATACTGCTTGCAACCCTCCTCCTACTGGTAGCAGGCTACGGAATCTACTATATCTTTTTCGCAAGGGTCAATCTTTCCAACGTAGACATCAACGAAAACGTTGCTCAATTCTCCCTCGGACAAGAAATCTCCCTCCAAGGAACCTTGAAAGCTGATGGAGATATCTTAACCCATACCCACACCATTACTGACACCGTCTACGGAATCACTAACGTAAAAAGTAAAACTATTAATCTCGGTGATTACGAAGGAACCATAGAAGCCACCGGAATTGTAGAAAAATTTTACCAAGGTGCTCCTATCATCGAACTCACCGCACTTTCAGGACAAAAAGTTGGACTCAGCAGTGGAACTACTCCAGATATCGTCTTGGAAGGTTCAGCAGGAGTCTATCTTTTACAAGCAGGAATCCACTTCTTACCAGCCTTTTTTGAAGAATTTTTACTCTTAAACGAAGGAGAAAACGGAGAAATCAAAATCTCCGACCTCGAAACTGACCAAAAACTTAGTCTGAATTACTTTAGATGTAATCCTTCTAATCCCGACAAAAACTGTAAAGGACTCGTAAACACCTTCTCCAATTCTGCCACCCGCAGCTTCACCACTGCAAACGGAGACACCTATTATAAACTCAATGAAGCAAATTCTCGATTTGTAGCAAATGGCGACCGACGAGGAATTTTTATCAATGATATCCCAGAAGAAACCGTTATGAAATTCAAAGACTTGATTGTTTTCGTGAATGCTAAAGTGATGAAAGACCGAGTCAATTTTGCTGCACCACGTATTTGCCAAGACACAAATGAAAAGCTCCAAACTATTTCATCCTCTTCACTTGCATTGAAACAAGAAGGACTCGTAGCTTCTATCCAAGGACAAGGAGTTGCTCACAATCTCGACTGTAGTGTCCAAGTAGATTTCAGCCTCCCTACAAAGGGAAAACTACTCAGCCTAACTACCAGCAACATCACTACTACTACAGGAAACACTACTACAGGAACCATAACCACAGGAACAACTACCACCCCCTCTCTATCAGGAGAAAGCAATACAAAAACGCCAGACGGTTCGACTTCCACTATCACTACTCCCATAGAATGGAACCCTAATGTAGCACAATTCCCATTGAATGAAGAAAAATGACTTACCTATACTTCCACAAGAGGAGCCTATAGTTTGAAATTTCCCTCTGCAAATATCTCCTATGCTATCAGTATAGCCAAAGAAAATTTCGGACAAACAAATGTCTCCTGTAGCTCAGTCATCAACGTCATCAAATATTCCGACAAAGAAAACCTCGAAATCTCTCCTGCTATCAGAATTTATGAGTGTGAACCTAACACGTCCATTACTGCTCCGTGAGAGAATTATCTCATCACCCAAGGAGCAAACAAAACCTTTGTCATACAAATCAATGACCCAGCTTGGATTGACTTCTCCAACAAGCTAAGTTTCGCTGCATTGTAATCCTTTTACCTCATTCCTCTAAAAAAGCTAATGACTGAAATGAAAAAAAAATTTCTCCATAATATCGTAAAATTCATTCTAGGACTCCTACTACTTACTCTCTGTTTCACCTATCTCCAATCCCATCCCGCTGAAAGAATTTCGTTTTTTTCTGGCTTCAAAGTTATCTTTCAAAACGCTGAAATCTTTTTTCAAAACCTCTTTGGAAAAAACGGAGACCTGCTCAAACAGAAATATTCTCTGGAATCGTATTATGAAGCTCTAATTTCCCTCTCTGAAGAAAAACCCTGTGTAGAAGCCAGCCTGATTAAAGACTTGCATACTACCTACGAAAAACTCCTCAACGAACCCAAAAGCACCTTGAACTATACCCTCAACGACTACATCCACAAACAAATAGAATTTGATAGAGCACTAAGGGTCGAGTGCAAGACTCCTCCTTCCGAATAAGACGCAAAGGATTACACGAAAAAGACAACGAAGAATTACAAAAGCTCCACCCCATAATGAACCACCAAATAATATCTCTTTTTCGCAGGGTCAATACTAATTCCTATCCCTAACTGAGTAAAATGTTCCATTACAATCGCCTTGTAGTGAGACCCTTTACTCTTTTTTTCCGACATAAAGAAATCCCACGTCGTCTTAATCGCATCCAACACCACTTGCGTACAATCACTAGCACTACACGTATAATACCCTCGTCCTATACTCTCAGAAAAAGCTGACCTTCCTCACGTTAACACCGGAAATGTTACCCCCAATTCGCTAAACCACTCCATAATCTTCTCATAATTATAAGAGCCATCTCCAACCGTTCTTACGTGCGTACTGGCAGTCGTAGCCGTTGCATTCAAATGATTTGCCCACGTCTGAGCAGTTGCTTCCAAATCTCTCTCATAAACATAAGCATCCGCTCCCACATTTGCCCTTTCTGCATTATGCCAAGCCAACACCGTATCTCTCACCCTTTGCACATCCACATTTGCAATCTCCATAGCAACATTCGGTACCTCAGGTCAAACAGTTCCAAGGGTCTGAAATACAGTAATTTCCTCTGTGATATACTTCGCTACCGCAGCATAGATTTTTTGGTTTTTGGAGGCAGAAAATTCCGGAGAAGTGAACAACATCTGATAGAGCTTCAATACGCTAATCTTTTCTGCAGAAGTCTCCTTTTTCGCCACTGCCTTATCAACTACTCCAGTCAAAAGACTCGTCAGCAACGACACACTATCCGCCCTCGAAACCGAAGGAACTGCCACAAACATCATCACAGCAAAGAGTACAACAAACAAAAAAGAAAAAGCAGATTTTTTCATTGGAATGAGAAGAAAGAATAAAACGCTATTAAGGATATAAAAAGTTTTCCTAATAGCAAGCAAAAATATTCCAAAGAAATATTCATAT
>JAITQZ010000081.1 GCA_031288635.1 Candidatus Peribacteria bacterium
GAGGAAAAGAACGAGGGTTGTTAGTACTCTCTAGCTTATTCTGATTTGGTCTGGGATATTTCTTTCTCTATAAATCTATCGGTTTGATTTGAGCTACTGCAACCTCTTTTTTAGCTCAACTGGAACCAATCTTTATTATAATAGGAGCAAACTTACTTTTTAGAGAAAAACTTAATAAAAATCAGCTTCTTTTTGCCAGGGTAATATTAGTAGGAATTTTTATCCTTCTATTTGATGATAATATTACTGTGACTAGTTTCAGTATGAACACATTTTATGCTATTTCGCAGCATTATCATTTGCTATCTGAATATTAGCAATCAATAAAATATTAAAAAAGGGAGATATTAAATTAATTACGTGATTACAAATGCTCATAGGAGGCAGTCTGTTATGTTTTATCTTGCCATTTTTCAATATAACATTCTCCACCAACTTCCTTCTCCCATATACGATTTTATGAATACTAATGGCCGCATCTCGATTTTTTTATAATCTTGGACTAGTAAAAATCTGACCTTCTTTGACTGGAGTACTCTACTAAAATCTTTCTGATTTTGATAGTTTCTTATCTTGTCTATTGTATTGCTCCTGATTTGCTCGTTTTTAATGGTAAAGAAATCTTTATTATCATTGTTAGTGCATCTCTAATTTTTGTAGGAATTTTAGGCTTGAATAGACATGTAGAATAAGTATAAAGCATCTATATAAGTCAATTTTTTATCTTCTAATCCATTACTATGGCTAACGAACTCAAAGTGGGAGGATTCCCAGAATGGCTACCAACAGAGCAGCACCTCGAAAACAAAACAAAAAACACAATTGCAAATACCTTCGAAAAATTTTGATATGTGAATATCGAAACCCCAGCAGTAGAGAGAAATGATGTATTGACTGCCAAATCGTGAAATGATGTAAGTAAACAGATTTTCGGATTGTATGGACTGGCTCAAGGAGCAGAAGACACAAAAGACTATTCCTTACATTTTGATCTGACGGTACCTTTATCAAGGTATGTTATTGATCACGAAGGAGAATTAGCTTTCCCGTTCAAAAGATATCAAATCCAAAAGGTACGAAGAGGGGAGAGATCTCAAAAAGGGAGATTCAAAGAATTCTATCAATGTGATGTAGATGTAATTGATAAAAATCTAAGTACTGCTTACGACGCAGAAGTAGTATATATTTTGTATACTACAGTGGAAAAGATATTTCAACAATTGGGACTAGATAAAAAATTTGTCATTCAGCTCAATAATAGAAAACTTTATGATGCTATTTTTGGTCATTTAGGGGTTGAAGCAGAACAAGCAAAAAAATTGATGAATGTATTTGACCTCTATCATAAAATAGAAAAAACTGAATTTGAAAAACAGGTAAAAGAAATTATTGGAGAGAAACATGAGACACTTATCCAATATCTTGATAATAATATCTTAACAGAGAATACTGAATATCCTGAAAATATTTCAAAAGCTGTTCAAGAATTAAAAGAGGTCTATGAATACCTTCAAAGAAGAGGAGTAAACGTAAAATTTGACCCCTATATCGTGAGAGGATTAGATTATTACAATGGGACAGTATTTGAAACCTTTATAGAAGATAATAGAGATTTTGGTAGCATTTGTAGTGGAGGAAGGTTTGATAATTTAGTAGGGTATATTAGAAACAATACAGAAAAAAAAGGAGCTGAATACGGCGGAGTAGGGGGGTCTATTGGATTATCCAGACTTTTATTCAGACTAAAAGAAGCTGGGTTATTACCTGCAGAGAATAGTTTAGCTGATGTAATGATTTTTAATTTTGATGATAATGCCCAACAATATAGAGAAGAGATAGCAGACATTCTTAGAGAAAGTGGTCTTAGAGTAGACCAGTATCTCAATAACGATAAAATGGGGAAACAATTTCAATATGCAGAAAGTAAAAAAATCCCTTATGGAGTTTTTGCCGGGGAAAAAGAACAGGAACAAAAACAAGTGCAAATTAAAAATCTACAAAATCGTCAAACAGAAATATTAAACCTTTCAGATTTACCAAACAAAATACAAACATGTTTAAAGCTCTTTTATAATTTAATTTTACCACCATGATTGAAATAAAAGATGGTTTGTTTGGGAGAGATATCAATCTTAAATCATCAGTATATATTAAAGTTTTCGGAGAAGTACCACGAAATGAAGGATATGAATGTAAAAATAAACATTGTACCAAAAAATACTATGCACTTAGTGAAATAGAAAAAGAAAACCTTAAAGAATGCTTATTATGTGGAAGACAATTAGAAAAAGTATATGATGAAGAGATATTACAAATAGAATGGGAAAAGCGATCAGAAAAAAAAGGATATATTGAAAAACTAGCTTGGAAAAACCAAGAACTAATTTGATTTATTCTATGATGGGAAGCCAATCTTTCATCTCTTAATCAAGAAAAATTTGAACTTAATAAAAATGCTTTTAACATAACAGAGAAAAAAATTTTTGAATTATATCCTAATTTCCTTCATAATGATTTCTTTTATTTTTCAGAGATTTGACTAGAAGCACAATATAGAGGTACTTCAGAACATGTAGCATCGGCATTATATAATGCTATGGAGGTACAAGTAGAATTAAATGGTAAAGAGTTCGTTATTGTAAGGACAACTAAGAAATCAGATTTACCATTTAAATGGTTTCAGAAACTAGGATATAAAGTAGTATATATGTATAATGATGAAAATGATAGAGTTATTATGATCAAAAATTTATCTAATAAATAATCTGAATGTATATTGATATAAAGAAATCCATAATTTCTTTAGAAGCAAAAAATCCATGATATACTACCACAATAATGGCTGGAGTACATGGAAATGAACTAGCAGGAATATATGCGTTACAAAGTATAATTTCTGATGTTCAAATTACTGCTGGAAAAGTATTTATTATTTTTGCTAATCTAAAGGCTTTAGAACAAGAAACAAGAGAATATGAAAATAATATGAATAGATGTTTCTTCAAAAATATTTTTTGAACTACTTATGAAGATAAAAGGGTAATAGAAATATTACCTTACTTAGAGCATTCTGATTATCTTCTGGATACACATAATACTTTAAGTAAAGTCAATTCTATTCCTTTCCTGATTTCTGAACATCAAGAATTAGATTTATACTTTGATGTAGAATATAGTGTTTCAGGGCTTGATCAACTTCACTCAGGTGGGAGTGATGGTTACATGAATAGTATTGGAAAAATAGGATTATGTCTAGAAGTAGGTAGTATTTATGAAGATCAGAATAAAACTATTCAAAAAGCTACACAATGAATTCTGAATTTTCTGAGATTTACGGGAAATATTGCAGGAACTCCTACATTACATGTTAGTAAAAAAAGAGTACATTTCGATGTTATTTACAAAAACACTTCTCCACATTTCCATTTTGTAAAATTGTTTGGAGACTTTGAAGAAGTAAAAAAGTGAGAAATTCTTTGATATGACTGAGAAAATCCTGTAACTTCTGATAGAAATGGAGTGATTATTTTTGCAAGTTGATCAGAGGAAATTGGTTGAGAATGTTTTTGTTTATGAAGTATTGTAAATTAAACCCCTTATTATATCTATCATGTAATAAAACTTGAAAAATCCCTTGATTTTCCCTTCCTAATTTTTATATTCTAAACACTTTACTTTAATAAAGTATTTTTATTTCAAAATTTTATTACAATGTGATTAAGAATTGCTATCCAAAAAAAAGGACGTATTGGTGAACGAAGTCTAGATCTTTTCAAAAAGATTGGGCGAAGGATACATATTGATGACAGAACATTATCTTGCACCATCCAAGAATTAGATATAGAACTCCTTCTTGTAAGAGATGATGACATCTCAGGGTTCGTAGAAAAAGGGGTATGTGACTTGGGAATTGTGGGATCCGATATCGTTCAAGAAACTGATGCAAATGTAGCAGAGGTAAGAAGATTAGGATTTGGAAAATGCAGGTTTTCCATAGCACTTCCTGGCGATTCAACAGTCCATACCTTATCAGATCTAAGTGGTAAAACCATTGCAACCTCCTTCCCCAATATTTTACAGACCTTTTTAGAGAAAGAAAAAATTACTTGTAAAATCATAACAATGTCAGGAAGTGTAGAAATTGCTCCCTCTATTAAACTGGCTGATGCGATAGCAGATATTGTTTCCAGTGGGAATACCCTCATTCAGAATGGATTGAAAGAATTCCAAAAGATTAGCGATTTCGAAGCGATATTGATAAAAAACGGTCATTTCGATGAAGAGAAAAAGCTGACTTTGGATAAATTATTAATGCGTATTGATGCAGTAATTGAAGCAAAGAAGTATAAATACATTGTTATGAATATTCCTAAAGCTTCATTAGCTATCTTCACCGAAATGCTTGGAGGTATTGATGGACCAACCGTCTCTCCTCTGACGAATGAAAAGATGCTTTCTTTTGCAACAGTAATCTCTGAAGAAGAATTTTGGGGAGATATAGAAAAATTGAAAGCATTAGGAGCATCAGGAATTTTAGTAATGCCTATTGAAAAACTCATCTTTTAATTTTTTACGTTTACTATAATGGAAAATACTACTGATTTGCAGTTTTTAACCTATCTATATGACAAAATTATCTCCAGAAGAGATTCTCCAGATGATGAAAAATCCTATGTTCGCTCTTTATTCCAAAAAGGAATTGATAGAATAGCCCAAAAAGTCGGAGAAGAAGCAGTGGAAACAGTAATTGAGGCAAAAAATGACCATAAAGAAGCATTTATTTATGAAGCAAGTGACTTACTATTTCATTTATTAGTTTTATTAGTAGCAAAAGGAGTAAGTTTAGCAGATATTATAGCTGAACTTAAAAAGAGAGATAAGTAATCTACTTATTGGGCGAGTATTTCAAAAGGGATATTCAGACTAGAAAATCCTCCTAAATACTTTTGAATTTCCCCATCAGTGTCCTGATAAAATAAAGCATTAGGGTTTGCTTTTTCTGGTGGGAAATCCATAAAACATTGTACCACATCCTTGCTAACTTGTTGTACCAGAATAACAGCAGCAGGAGGTACTGTTTTTCCTTGTTCATCTTGGAAGACTCCCTCTTGTAGAGAAACCTTTTTTCCAATAAAGATATTCCTTGGTAGTCCCTCGGTAATCCAAGGGGTTGTAGATTGGTTGAATTTCATAATGTTTAATCTATCTTATAAAGAGATAAATATAAGATAATAAATTTCGATAAGAGTGCAAATTCTTTTTCTTTTCTTAAATAAAGCAAAAGACTGAATATTACATTCAGTCTTTCTCCTCCTAAAATAGGAAGTGTGGGAGTGTAACGGGGGTCGAACCCGCCACCAATAGATCCACAATCTACTGCTCTACCGCTGAGCTATACACTCCATAAATTATATACAATCACTGTATAAGTGATTTCCTCTATAACATCAAGATTAAATTCAAGATGGACGCGATGTTGTTGATAATAAGGTCTGAATTTCCCATTGATTATATATAATTATATGCAAATAATATGCATTCTACTCTTTCCTTTCTTTTGGATTTTCACCCGGTATAAAATACTTCCACGCCTTCTCTAAAATCCTCGGTCGAGCCAGCTGAAAGTCCACCGAAATCTGCTTTTCCTTCTCTGCTCTAAATATCGCTAAATACGCATACGAAGGAATCTCTCTCAAACTCTTCTTGTACTCTCCATAAATCTTGTACACCCCATTCTCTTCAAACGTCTTCGTAGGTTTCGTCTCTAAAATTGCATTCTGCTCTTCGTGCACCTTAATCTCTTCCCTCAAATTGGCGTGGTCAGAGACTTCTTCCGCAATAATATCCATCGCTCCTCCAATCGCTTCTTCTCTCGTTGCAACCGTTGTCTTAGGGTCACCTGTATCCTTTATAAACTTCTCTGCTTCTGCTTCAAACTCTTCCTGGCTTATTTCCG
Organism: Candidatus Peribacteria bacterium; assembly: GCA_031288635.1. The sequence goes on from JAITQZ010000081.1 coordinate 5,957, forward strand.
CTTTCCTCAAAATCTCTGCGAGCGGTTCAAGTCCTTTCGCTTTCGCAATTGTCGCTCTAGTATTCTTTTTCTCCTTAAACGGTCTGTACAGGTCTTCCACTCTAGCAAGCGTTTCCGCCTCCATAATCTGCTTTCTCAACTCTTCCGTCAGCAGTCCCTTCTCATCAATCAGACGAATGACATCTTCCTTTCTGGCTTCCAAATTTTTGGTGTAGGTGTAAATGTCGTGAAAGTCCCTCAATTGTTCATCCGTCGCTCCTTGGGTGAGTTCCTTACGATAACGGGCGATAAAAGGGATGGTGTTGCCTTCATCCAGCAAGGTAATGATATTGGTGATGACTTTGATGTCCATTCAGGTTTTGTTCGCTACGAGTTGTCTCAAATCAAGCATTACATATTGAAAAAAAAGATAAAAAGCTGTTTATACTCTACCAATAGCAGTTTACGAAAAGAGGGGAGGATTGCAAGATGCTATCACATAGATTACTCTTTCAATATCTCACGGGAAAAGACGATAGCTATGTTCCTTCACGAGCCTCAAGTTCCACGTTTTGCATTCTTCGAGCAAGGCAGATTTTTCTTCCTCATTTTTCTGCTTCCACAAAAGCAACGTCCCGCCTTTCTTCAGCAAATGCACGCTCCGAGCAATGAGCTTATCCACATAGGCAACAGCTCTAGCAGTGATGAAATCAAACACTCCTTCCACCTCTTCAATTCTCCCCCAAATGACCTTTGCATTCTCAATGTCCAACTCGGTAATCATCTCATGCACGGCAACGGTCTTTTTCCTCACACTATCAATCCCTACAAACTGCACTTCAGGATTTGCTATCGCCAAAGGGAGCAACGGGAAACCTCCCCCTGTCCCCACATCTGCCACTTTACTTCCCTTCGGAAAGGTCAGTACCTTTTGGAGTTCCAAAGCGTCTTGAATATGTTTCACCAAAACCCCCTCTTCATCGCGGATAGCGGAGAGATTGAGTTGAGCATTCTTCGCTAAAAACGTCTGAATAAGGGGGTTTCGTTGAATCTCTGACATTACTATGCTACCAAAAGAAATAAGGCTGAATTTATCTGAGTTCTTTCACAGCAATTTTCCCATCATGTTCAATCTTACTAATTTCTACTTTCAGTTTTCCTCCTACCTTGTATGCAGTAGTCAAACTTCCAGCAGGTTTCTGAACCAAATTTGATACGTGGAGAAATCCATTTTTCCCTTTAGGCAATCTGACAAACATATAAGAGTCTTCTACTCTAGTAATCTCCGCCTCAAATTGCTGTCCTAGTTCCAAATCCGTCACAATCTCCAAAATCAATCCTTTTGCTTTATCAATCATCGCTTGGTCAGGATGGGTGAGGTAGCAAGTTCCATCGTCTTCAAAGTCAATTTTGATGCCATCGCATTGTTCAATAATTTTGTTAATCACTTCCCCACCTTTTCCGATAACGTCCTTGATTTTCTCAGGGTCGACCGTGAAAACGTGGATTTTTGGTGCATATCTCCCCACTGCTGGTCTGGGTGCAGGCAGGGTTTCGAGCATCACATCCATAATTTCGTTGTAGCCCGTGAATGCTTGGTCAATCGTTTCAAACACAATAGCCAGTGGAATTCCTTTGAGTTTCGTATCGAGTTGGATGGCGGTAATTCCTTCACGGGTTCCTGCAACTTTGAAGTCCATATCTCCGATAAAATCTTCTGTCCCCATCAAGTCATTCAGCACCAAATGTTTCGTAATATTCCCTTGCTCATCGTGGTCAGTAAAAAGTCCCATCGCAATCCCTGCAACTGGCTTTTTAATTGGTACCCCTGCATCCATCAGAGAAAGCGTAGAACCACAAACAGACCCCATTGACGTTGAACCTCCGGATGAAAGACATTCTGATACGACTCTGATAGTATACGGGAACGTTTCCTTGTCGGGAATCATTCTTTCTAGTGCTTTTTCTGCCAGTCTTCCGTGTCAGATTTCTCTTCTGCCTGTCCCTCTAATCCCTTTCGCTTCTCCTGTAGAAAACGGTGGGAAATTGTAGTGATGAATATATCTTTGTTTCACGTCGTCATTTTCCATATCATCCAAAATGAGATATTCTGTAGGTCCACCAAGCGTAACGGTTGAAAGTACTTGTGTATCTCCTCTTCGAAACAGCCCCGTCCCGTGAGTTCTCTCAAAGAGTCCTACTTCACAGTGCAGCGGACGAATATCTAATTGAGTCCTATCATCGACTCTTTTCCCCGCATTCAATGTCCTTTCACGAATATAATATTTTGTCACGTTGAAAAATCCCATTTTCACTTTAGAAATGGAGTATTCCGTATTTTCTGCATCTTCAATCTGCTCTTTGAAGTGTTCCAGCAATTCCTTTTCATATTGGTAATACAGGTCATTAAAGCTGACTTTTGCATTCCCCATCATCGCTTCGAGTTTATCATCTCCGAGATACGAACGGATGCTCTCCTCCAGTTCGTGAGAAGGCTTATTAAAGATAGGCTCTTTCACCGTCAGAGAAAGCTGAGCCAGATATTGAAGCTGAAACTCACAGCTACGGTCAATCTCTGCTTGTCCAATTTCAAACGCTTTTTTCAAGATGTCCTTGCTCACTTCGTTCGCTTCGGTTTCAATCATATTAATTGTTCCTTTTTTCCCTGCAACGATAAGGTTGAGTTCAGCTTTTTCTAGCTGTTCATTAGTAGGGTTAACTACATATTCCCCGTTCATATAAGCAATTTGAGCAGCTCCTACTGGCCCATCAAACGGCAGTCCAGACGCCATTACGGAAATAGACGAACCGATAATGGAAATAACCCCCAACGGATAATTGGGGTCCATTGCCATAGGGGTAGCGGTGATAACTACGTCATTGATAATCCCTTTGGGAAACATCGGACGAATAGCTCTGTCAGTGAGTCTCGCATTCAAAATTGCTTGGTCAGAAGGGCGACCTTCTCTTCTACGATAGGCGGCTCCTCCAATTCTCCCCGCTGCGGCAAACGACTCTCTCATCTCTACCATCAAAGGCAAAAAATCCTGGTCTAAACTTTTGGGTTCTTTTGCCATCACGGTGGAAAAGAGGACTGCGGTGTCCTGAAACTTCACCGTAATAGAAGCATCCGCCTGCATTGCGAGCTTTCCTTGGTCAAAGGAAATCGTCTTTCCGGCTCGCTCGAAACTTTTTTGTGTTTCGTTGAATTGTTTTCTGGTTGTTGGCATTTGTAAAACATAAAGAATAAAATCCTGAAAGTAGCCAGAGAAAGAAAGTTGATTATAGGAAGGTAAAACAGCAGCTTCACGTTCGTATAATCATCTTCCAAACTTCTCTAAATTCTTTCAATACTGCAAGTATAGTCTTTTTTCAGAAAAAAGCAAAAGAAAAAACAGGAAGTGTTCACGGTTCTAAAAATATCTTAAAAGAGGACAATTTCTGCATACAAATTATATCATATAAACTCTAAGGAATCGAGACCCTTTTTAGGGTCTCGTCATTCCGAACGCCCCGCAGGATTGCGGGGTAGTGATGACCTCTACATAAACATCTATTAGAGGCACGAAAGCTTATTTCTCTATGCTCCTTTGGAGCATTAGTAAAACATTTCCTCTGAGTTCCAGCATTTCAGGATGTGAAATGATTCTCATAATCCCTGCATTCTGCAATGCTTGAAGATGTCTACCATAATACGCTTCCTCTTTCGTCTGGGTAGCATAGGTTGTCCCTCGCAGGAGTCTAGAAAGGATGGTTCCTACTTCGGCTCTGGTAATTGTTTTCATAGGAGAAAACACTTCGAGGACACCAATACCGTCGCCATTCATTCCCATCAATCCCAGTTGGCAAGATGTGATGACGTAAGGTTGCAAGTCGTCGTTCGCTTGATTGAGGTCGGTGAATTGGGTACATTCAGGTCTTTCAGTATTTGGGGATTTGTGCAAAAGTTCAGTAGCATATACACTAATCATTTTCGCCATTTCAGCTCTCGTAAGATAATCGAATGGTCTCGCTAGTTCAAAGGTTTCCATTGTCGTAATTCAGATTTTTTTTGCCCATTGGTAGGCAGTCAGATATTCATCATCTTGTGGGGACGGTTCATCGACTCATTCGCTTCCCGTTTCAGAAGTTGCGGGAGCACTTTCGTGGTCGGGAGTTTGCCAAGATGCTAAATCGCCCGTCGTCATTCCTCCAGGTCGGCATGTACCATCGTAATAACTCGCCGAGAAATCACCACCCAAACAATAATCCTTCAATCCCACATCCAAACTACTATTTCATCAACCTCATCAACCTCAACCGCCTCATCAACCTCATCAACCTCAACCACTGCCACCTCAGGTTCCGCCACCGCTCGGAGGAATAATCCAATCCACCTTCAGCACTCCAGAATTCACATTTCCTGCAAGGTCGCTAAAGAATATCTCCTCGGTAGCATTCGCCGTGTAATATTTCAAGAAGCTGCGAGCTCCACTAGCAATCCATCCCGAAGTCAGCATAGTTCCACTTTCATTCAAGGTTACCACTGCCAACACCGGCTGAGAAGTCGCACTAGAGGGACTATACACCAAATGGTCTATCTGCGGCAGTTCACGGTCGATTCGGTCTACCTGAGCCAGCAAACTTCCTGTCATACCTGTAGAAGTTTCATAGAAGAAGAGAAAGCTGCCCGTATCTATAAAGGTACACCTTTTCATGAGTACTTCGCTGAGGCCTCCTTGACACGGAAAGGAATCGGTATTGGTAATCAGCACGCCCGTCTTATTGAACACCACGGAGGCCACCACACTTCACGAGGTCGGCGTAAGAGGTGTATACTGGAGCGAAGCTTGTAAAGCCTCTTTGTCGATTCGGTCAATCACCACCTGCACTCCTCAAAGATTTCCCACCAAGTCGGCAAACTGCAGCTGCTCAGAAACATTTCCTGTATACAGCTTTGTAAACAGTTGTCCCGTCGCAGGTCATGCTCGTCCAAGCGGTTGAAGAATCGGTTCTGTCGTCGTCAAACTCACCAGCACCTCATCATTCATTACTCCCGTTGTAGCATAACTCACCGTTGCCGAAGGTGGCGTCGTATCAATTCGGTCAATCACCAACCCCGTAAACGCACGATTTCCTACGCTATCTTGCCATTCCACTAGTATTCCCGTATTTTCTGTAAACGTTCTCACCCATTGCGTACTCGTCAGTGGCAACCATCCCTCAGGAGGCAAAATTGGTTCATCCAATGTCAACTGCACCATCACGGCATCTTTAGTAGGAGTAGAAGGAACAAAAAGCAGACTAAGCAAATTTGGAGCCTCTTTGTCGATTCGGTCAACGGTAGCAGTCAGCTTTCAAGTATTTCCTGCTTGGTCACGGAATTCAAAAGTAAATGCATCATTACCTGTAAAGAGGTATTCCGTACTGCCGCCGTTGTTGGTCATCACTACGCCCGTTTTATTGAAGCTGAGAGCAGCCACCACCTCTCCAGAAGTCAAAGAAGAAGGCGTATATTGCACCGCAGCCACCACCGCAGTCGTATCAATCCAATCCACCTTAATGCCCGTATTTCCCACATTTCCCACAAGGTCAGCAAAAGAGGTCGTCATCGCAAGATTTCCCGTAATCAGCTTCGTAAACGTCATCGAGTCAATAAACGTCCATCCTATCGGCGTTTGCACTGCTTCACTGGTTACCAAGGTTACTGTCACCCCTTGATTGGTCGCCGTGGAAGGAGCGTAAGCAACAAGCGTCGCCTGTGGTGCTAGCTTATCAATCCAGTCAATGAGAACTAAAAGGCTGATTTCATTTCCTACCAAATCGCGAACGAGGAAAGAATGATTTTCATTGTCTGTGAAGGTTTTTTGTCGCTGTTGCGAACCATCGTCCCGTTCACCTGCGGTGCACGGGCGGGTGGGGTTCAGCCCCGTCCCTACCGTATCTGCACACATCGCAATCCATCAGCTTTCTAGTACCATTCACGTTTTATTCAAGTTCACCGTCGCTACTACATTTCACGATGTCGCCATTGAAGGTGTAAAGCTCACATTTCCTCTCAAGGGTTCTTTATCAATCCGTGTAATTTCTACTCCCGTGCTTCCCTGATTTCCTACTGCATCGGTAAAATGAACTGTTCCACTTCGATTGGTTGTGAAGGTTTTTTGTCGCTGTTGCGAACCATCGTCCCGTTCACCTGCGGTGCACGGGCGGATGGG
>JAITQZ010000080.1 GCA_031288635.1 Candidatus Peribacteria bacterium
GATAGCGAAGGAAACGCCGCAGATGAAGTCATTAGAACTGTCATTGTTCAAGACACAGGAATGCCTGTCATCCTCCTAAGCGGAGACAATCCCCAATACGTTGAAGTCCACACGCCATACCTGGAAGCAGGAGCAACGGTAAATGATAGTTATGATACAAATTTGACTGCTACCATCGATAGTAGCGAAGTAAACACGTGAATACTAGGAACCTATCACGTCTACTATACCGCTATCGATAGTGCAGGAAATCACGCCCTCACGGGCGAGAGAACCGTCATTGTCAGAGACACCACCGCCCCAGTCTTAACCTTGAACGGAAGCGGAGAAATCACCCTTGAAGTGCATTCTCCTTTCACTGACCAAGGAGCAAATCGGACGGACAACTACGACGGAACCTGAACCGTTTCTGCTTTCTCTGGAACTGTTAACACGTGAAAAGTCGGAACCTACACGTTACAATACCGCCACACTGACACCAACGGCAACACGGGAAATATTGTCAGTAGAACCGTTCATATTGTTGATACCACAAAACCTATCTTAACCCTCAACGGAAGCGGAGAAATCACCCTCGAAATGCATTCTCCTTTCACCGACCAAGGAGCAAATCGGACGGACAACTACGACGGAACCTGAACCGTTTCTGCTTTCTCTGGAACTGTTAACACGTGAACCGTTGGAACCTACATTTTACAATACCGCTACACTGACACCAACGGCAACACGGGAAATATTGTCAGTAGAACCGTTCACATTGTCGATACCACCGCTCCAATCATTATCTCCGTGACTCCAAATATCACCACACCAACCAATCAAAATATCACTCTTACCATTTCCGGAAGCGATGATGGAGTAGGAATTTCTGCTTTAAGTGGATATAGCTTTGATAACGGAGCAACACGAGGAAAAAATACTACCACGTTCTCATCAAACACCACAGGAACTATTAAAGTCAGAGACGCTGTAGGAAATATCAGTAGTACAGGATTTAGTATCAGTAATATAGATACTACTCCCCCTTACGCTACCAACATAACCTATACCCCAAACACTGCAACCAATGGAAGTATCAATATTACTTTGACTATTAGTGAATTGGTACAGGACATTGTTGGTTGGACGATGAGCGGAAATGCAACCACTTGGACAAAGAGCTATGATAATAATATAGAAACCACAATTGACTTCTACGACCTTGCAGGAAATGCGTGAACTACAGGAGTAAAAATTGACCGGATTGATACCAACAAACCGGGTATCAGCAATGTTGACTACACACCAGCTATTGCAACCAGTGGAAATGTCCTCGTAACTATTACAACAAATAAAGTTATCAATCAGCCTACCGGACGAAGTGGTGCTACCACAGGAACTGTCTTCACGAAAACCTACGAACACAATGCGGATGACTTTTTCACCATTTCTGACCTAATAGGAAATACAGGAGCTGCAGAAGTACATATCAACTATATCGATAAAACAATACCAACAGCAAAAAATCTGACCTATAATCCTGCAGGCTATACCAATACAAATGTTGAAGTGACCTTAGAAACAAGTGAGCGAGTGTATCGTCCTGATGGATGGAGTGGCTCTGCAACGGGAACCGTTTTTACAAAAAGCTTTACAGGGAATACTACAGAGACAGTAGTCTTTTATGACCATGTAAATAATCAGGGTTCTACCGGTATTTCTATTACCCGAATTGATACTACTGCCATTATACCAACACTTACATATAGTCCTTCAACTGCAACATCTGAAAAGGTTACCGCAACAATTAGCTTCAACAAAACTGGAGTTAGTATTGATAATAATAAAGGACTCCCTACATATACCTTTACAGATAATGGTAACTTTACATTCCTCTTCCATGATACAGCAGGGGATACAGGAAGTGCCATAGCTACAGTCACACGGATTACTCAAATCAAATGAATTACTTACCCTAGCTCTGCAATAAAACCTATCCATGATGTCTGTCCAAACGGAGACTATAGTCCAAGCTACTATGACAATACCTGTGGAATAACACTAATCAATGAAGAACAAGAGCATAATTCAGCACAAGGGCAAAAAAATCAAGAAAATTCTGAATACCTTACTGCATACAAATGGGCATACCAGTATGGAATTACTACTATGGATACCTTTGAAAAAGCAAGAATCTCTGACGCTATTACCAGAGCTGAAATGGCAAAGATGATTTCCGTTTTCGCTACTGAAGTACTTCACAAAATTCCCGATACAGAAAAAATAAAATGTGGTCAATTTAGTGACCTTTCTACAGCAACTGAAGAACTTCAAACATATATCATCACATCTTGCCAGCTGGGATTAATGGGGATGGATGGTGATGGAATTGGAGTCCAAAAAACATTCTTCCCAACGAGAACGATTACTAGAGCCGAAGCAGGAACAATCCTTTCTAGACTTTTACGAGGGACAACCTACGCTCCCCAGCCAGATGACGAAACCTACTACGACAGACATCTCCAAGCATTGAAAAACGCAGGCATTATGAAAGTCATCTCACAGCCTGAGATGCTAGAACTCAGAGGGAACATCCTACTAATGTTCTGGAGAATCACAACAACATAAAAGACGTTTAAGCAAACTGCTTTTTATACTTCTTTTTCACCCGTAAAAAGATTCTTTTGATAAAACGAGAGACCGCCTTGTTCTGGATGATAAAAAACACAAAACTATAATAGCAATACTTTATCACCTCCCTCCACGTCCACCAAGGCGACATAAAAAGATACTTGTAATAAAACAAGGTCTTGGGATTAGTAGAAAACCAATGCCAAGGTTTCTGTTTCCCTACAAAATGCATTACGACATCGTTATGGTCTACACGCTCATCCAAAGTTGCCGTCTCTTCCTGCACAGAATAACGAATATTGTAAAAGACTGTCGACCAGTCCCGTTTATTGTCCAACAACAAATAGTCTCTTCAAAACACAGCATTGAGAGCCTCTTCATCGCCCAACGTCAGCGTCTCGTAATGCTCCTTGATATAGTCCAAAGCCTTTTGGGTAATCTGTTGCTTTTTCCGCTGCGTTAAATTGATTAACAAAACTCCCACATTTCCCGTAGGTCAAAACCCTTCCACAACAGGTTTTTGCTGCTTCTGGTCAAAATAGGTATGGAAATAACGAGCCATCCCAATGGTATACTTCCCCAAATCTGTCTCTCGGAGCGGAGCAATATCCGTATTGACGATAATATCCCCATCCAAATACAGAATTTTTTCTACCTCAATATATTCTGGCATAAAGAGCCTAAAATACGTCTCAATCCCCGGATATCCACAGACTTTTATCCCTTCCAGTTTTTTACGGTCTATAGGCAAAATCTGCAACGAATGTCCCACTAAGAGACGACGAAGTTTCTGCTCATTTTCCCTAGAAGCGAAATCACAAATCAGAAAAACGCTGAGCGTGTAATCGGGATGAAGATTGCAGAGAATAGATTGCAACGCTACTCCAATATACGGGATATAGGCATTATTCCCACAGAAACAGAGATTGATTGTTTTTTTCATCAGCTAGAAGATAAGAAACTAAAACACGTAATAAAACAGATTGATTACAAAACCTGCTCAATGACCTCTTTCATTTTGAAAAGTTTATGTTGATGCGTAGCTACTTTCATCGGAGAAATAACAATCTCCGTCGGCACTCCCAAAAAACTCGCTACTAAAAACAAATGCAGTCTACTACAAATCACCTTTTCACTCTGTTGAAGGATTTGAACAAACTGCGAAAAGGGGTCTCGTTGCAACACCTTCAGAGCAACCGTATGCTGCAAAGATGCTTCTATCGCTTTAATATGAGCAGCATCCGCCGGAGAGACAGGGACATAATACACTTCATATCCCTGTGCTAAATACGGGCTCATCTGCTCTTTCAGTCGAGGACAAAAAGCTGTACTCGTGATATTGATGACAATAAACGGTTGCTCAATTTTTGGCACAGCGGGAACTTTCTTTCGGTCATAGGCAAAATAACTGGTATCCATAAAAAACTCCACATTATCATATCAAAACTGCTGTACCTCTTTCACCGTCTGAAAATCACGAAGATACAAATACGTACTACGTTGAAGGAGAAAACGAAGCAACCGTTGCTTTCATCTACTCTTCGGGATTTGAATGCCTCACATCACATACAAAAACCCTTTTTTCCCTACTTTACGAAAACATCTCGCTAACAAAAACGGTCGCATACTCACCAGTCGATACCGATACGACGTCCTGCTCTCTTCTGTTAAAATCTCTCCCCCGCCAAGAATGACCGTATCCGTAGTCCGAAAATACATCAACTCTTTCAATCCGCCTTTTTTCAGCCATTGAAAAGCTGACCTTGGACCTTTGGGAATTTCGTGAATAAAAACAATCTGCTGAATATCAATAAACTGAGAAAAAAATGCTGATAACCATTTCGGGTCATAACAAGAAATAATAATCTGCTTTTTCTGGGCAAGAAGCAATTTCACCGTTCACAAAAGAATGAGTTCATCTCCCATATTTTTATAGGACCGATTCCCAATAATGAGCACCGTTTTCCCGTGAATAGTGAGGGTTGGAGAAAGGAGATTGTCCGTACGCATACGTTGATACTATCTTTCCCTACCAGAAAAGCAAGAAAAAAATGCCTTGCTATCCGACTACAAAAACAATATACTAAGCCAAACATAAATAAATAAAAAGTATGAAACCACTAAAAGAAAAATTCAACAGAATAAAAGAAGAAATGAAAAATCCTGCTTCCAGAAAACGTATCCAGCAATATTTACTTAGGAAAGATAATCGACCTTGGTTGATTGCTGCAGGAGCAGGATTTATTATCCCAGGTCCCTTTGGACTAGGGGTTGTAGCAGTCTTTGCTATCGCAAAATGGAAAGAACTTTTCCCAGACTCAGAGACAAAGGACGATTGATTTCAGTTGTCCTTTTTCTAACACGCTACTCCTAATGTTTTCAAATGAGCAACATAGTCTGCCACATCTCTAAATACAAAAGTGGAAATTCAGAGTTCTCTAGCACCTACCAAATTTGCTGCTTTATCGTCAGCGTACACAATCTCTTCTGGTCTATATCCAGAGGTATCAATCAATATATTAAAGATAGCTCTATCTGGTTTCAGAACTCCCACTTCATATGAAAAAACTGGTACATCAAACCAAGATAAAAAACCGAATTTCTGGTCAAGTTCACGAATTCTTGTAGGAAAATTATTGGAACAGATACAGAGTGTATACCCGTTTACTTTGAGTTTTCTCACCAATTCCTCCACCTCGGGGTTTATTTCATAACTTTCTCTGAGGAGTGAAAAAATCTCTTCATTGGACAACGTGAGATTAAGCTCTGATTTTGCTCGGGCTCGATAGCCGTCTTCTGTCAATTTTCCTGCCTTAAAGTCTCTCATCTGCAGAGACAAAGCCAAAATACTATCCCTCTGTTCTTTTGCTACCAGAGGTGCCAGCTTTGCTTTGAACGTCTGAAAACTCGTATCCGTAAAGAGCATTCCATCCAAATCGACACAAATTGCTTTGATAGTAGACATTTTTATGTATTACAAACAAGTAAATCACCGGTATGGTCCGATTTATCATATAAGGAAACGATTTCAGTCTGAAAAAAAGCTGACTCCGCCAGTTCTTGCAGTTCCTCCGTACTACGCTTATACTGCTGAATTTTGAAGTTTCTGTTGTTCGCAGTCCACTCAAATGCCCTTCTCTGAAAGAAATGCCCAATAAAAAGCTTCCCCTCCGACCTCAAAATACGATATGCTTCAGAAAAGAACGTTTCCAGATGCTCAAGATGCTCCGTAGTAAAAAAACTGACCGCGACATCAAACGTATCGTCCTCCAAGGGCAGCTTTTTTTCAAGGTCAGCTACTAAATGTTTTGCTCCTCTAGGATGATGCAGCAACATCTCCTTGGAAATATCCAGAGCAACATATGCACCGTGAGGAATTTCGTTTAACTGGTAAAACATCCTCCCATCCCCAGCCCCAAGGTCAATAATATCAAAGCTGGACTTGCGAGGAAGAAAACGCAGAAAGTTGATACGATAAAAGGTATTCAAATGCTTGTGATGTTGACCGTATTGGTCAGCAACGGCATCATATCCAGCCTTTGGAGCGAGGATTTCCGTATGTTTGCTATCGTAAGTCATCAGAAGTCTAGTAAATTAAAAAAGCTTTTTCACGGTCTGCTTCAATCTTTTGGGCAATCAGATAATGTGATGAGAAAAAATATTTCCCACATATGCTCCTCTCTCCCCACCAAACACTTCTCAAACCCACACACAAACAAAGTTGAAAGAGCTATACAAAAAAACCACCCAATCCTTTGGTCAAAGGTCAAAGTCTTTCCATTTGGTTTTTGCTAAATAAGAAGCATACAACCTCGCAATCCCCAAAGGAACAATACGAGGCTTGAGAAAAGGCCTATTTACCGTATGTAAAATCGCAGCCTTTTTATAGTCATATGGGAGAAAATAAGGTCTATAAATCAGACAATTCATCTGATAAGGCATAATTTTGATATGCCCTTTGAAAAGCAAATTGAGATAATCCTGGTCATAATGTGTCAAAACCTCTCCATACTGCTCATTGACACGAAGAAGTGCTTTTTCCCAATTCGCAGCCGTAAAAACAGGAATATTAATCAAAAGTACCCCAGAATTGATATATCTATCCACTCCAAGGGTCTGCTTTTTCCGATACCTCATCCAACTCACATCCAAAACCCCCGCTAAAGCATTTCCCTCAAAATTCACAGAATACAGCGAAGACACATCATTAATGATTAACGTATCACAATCCAGATAGAGAATACGCCCTTTAATCTCTGGAAACACGATAGCAAAAAACATCCTATAAAAAATCGTGAACGGTCGTGTCCCCTTCTTATCCCAAATGAGCAGGTCTTGCAACGATTTTGGGATGATGTCTCCCAGTTTCCCAATAAAAAAATGCAAATGCTGCCCATAAAGACTCGCAATACGTTCTAATTCCACCTGATTTTCTTCAGCCAAAGAAGTGGAAATAATATACACGTGCAACGTATGTTTTTTATGAGTTTCAAACAAAGAAAAAAGACTGACTCCCAAGTGTCTAGAATACTGATTATTTGCTTCATCTACACAGTAGAGGATTTGCATTTCTGCCATCGCTGTTTGAAATAAGGTAAATTCGGACACCTAAAAAAAGATTTTTCCCGTATCAGACTTTTTTTCTTTCTTGAGCTGTTTATGGATTTTTTCCTCTAAATTTGGGTCAGGCTCTTTTAGATAAGAAGATAATTCGGAGCTCTTTTCTGAGGCCTTTTTGATATGCACATAATATTTGCTGAGTTCAGCCACAACGTCATTGAGTTCATCATTCTTCGTGAGCAATTCCCCTGCTTTGGACTTTAGAATGTCATTTTGAGCAGTAAACTCTTCCAATTCTTCTTGGAGATATTGAATTTGCTTATTGGCTTCTTTCAGATGAGAACGCAATTCGCTAACCGTATCTTTATATTGATAGCGAAGATAAAAAATAAAGTACCCAATACCCATTCAAAGCAAGACAGAAGTGATAAGATAGGCAGTTTGCATAAGGGAGAAAAACAGAAATAAAAAGCAGAGGTTTTCAAGAGGTCTGAAAATTCCCTTTCTTTGTACACAAAATCCCCCCATTTTCAAGTACATCGTAAGCTCATCACCTTTCTACTAAAATTTTATCTTGACTTTAGATATATATATCCCTATAATAGGAAAATATAAACAAAAAAATAGGTCAAATTAAATAAAAAGCGAAAAAATGAAAAAAGTATTTGTATTGGGAATGATAATTTCCCTCTGTGTAAGTTGCACAGTCAAAACAAGGGACATCAGAGACGAAAAAAGCTTCAGCGACGAAGCAGGAAATCGTTATGCAGTCAATGCAGAGTACTATGGGAAAGCCTCCATTGAACATTTTGGGGAAAATGTATACCGATTTACCGTCTCCCAAATGGATTACGAGAAAGCTCTAGCAACATTTCTCAAAAATCATCCCGATTTGGAGGTATCAACAGCCCTTCCACAAGGTGGGGGAAAATTCTACCACATAAAGTGGTATTCCATTACCTTCCGAAAAAAATCGGAATGACCCGGACAAAGAGACTTCCAAAAACCCAAGTGTGCCCCTATAAGGCACACTTTTTCTCCTTCAAACAAAAAATTCCAACCCCGCGGAGTCAGAATTTTTTCGTGCTCTGGCTGAAATTATTTCACAGCAGCTTTGAAATCAGAACCAGCCTTGAAAGTAACTACTTTCATTGCAGGAATTTTGATTTTCTGAGAAGGATTTTGAGGATTTACACCTTCTCTAGCTTTTCTTTTAGAAGCTTTGAAAGTTCCAAATCCCTGGATTCTTACTTCTCCAGATTTTTTAACACCTTCAACTACAGTTTCGATGAAAGCATTAACGAGTTCAGCAGCGAGTTTCTTTGAAACTCCTAATTCTTCTGCTAAGCTAGCGATAAGAGCTGTTTTAGTCATTAGTAGATACTAATAAATAAATAAAATCGTACATATGTACTTGTACGTTGGTTATAATAGGGGATAGGAAAAGAAATGCAAGCCTTTTTTCAAGAAAATTTCCCTCTTTTTCATCCAAATTTATAAAAACAGAAACCAAACTTTAAAACTAGCATTACGTTGTTTTTCACACAAAAGAGGCGACATTTATGCATTGACTTATAAAAAAAGAACTATATATTCTCTATAAGAATTTTGAGATGTTTGAGTGCCCTAGAACATTTCTGTCTCGCAGACTCCTGAGAAATCCCCAAAATTCCCGCAATTTCTCCATATTCTTTTTCTTGGATAAACTTTAAAAATACCACATCTTGGCTCATCGAATCCAGCTGCCTCATCGCCGCTTGAATCTGCTCAAAACTAAATTCGGTTTGTAATATCTCCGTAAAATCTTCCGGGTCTGCCAACTGGTCAGCAAAAGAGTCTTCGCCCTCTCCATCTCCTATCGCAGAAAAAACCAAATCTTCCCTCTTTTTCCAAAAGTCCTTGAGATTGTTTTTGAAAATAGACCAAAGATATCCACTAAAATTTTGCTGCACATCATATTTCGGCAACGCATTTCGACACTTCACATAAAAATCTGCAATAATATCGTCGCATTCCTGCGGAGAAAGCGTATAATTCGCTTTGAGATAACGATAAAAAATATCTACCGTCTCTTGGTAAAAGTCACTAAAGGTTGGCTCATCTTGAGCAATAAGAAGTTGTTTGAATTGGAATGCAAAATCGATAACCATCTACGACATCATCAGACAAAACGTCTCTTCACATACAACGAACTAAACAGGAGGTTGGAACAGCTTTTTTATCTAATATACTTTCTGGATAATAACCGTATGTGCCTGACCATCAGTAAAAGCCTCTGTAGTAATACCCGCAACACACGCAAGGACTTCCTCAGGATTTCCTGCTGCATCCTCAGACAAAGGAATCAAAGGAGTAGTAATTTTATCCGACTGAATTACCTCTCCTCCAGCTTCTACCTTACACAAACACACACCACAAACACCTCCCCCACAGGACAGAGGAATATCAATACCGTGCATCACAGCAAGTTCTTGGAAACTTTTCATATCTTCAGCAACAAAACTTCAAAGTTCCTTTCCCATAGAATCTTTCACAATAACGGTAATTGCCGCAGAAGTATCAGACATTGCAGAAGTATACACAAAATTAAAAACTACTAAGAGTATTTGCGAGTGTAGAGATTTGGAGAGCATATGCAAGAGCAAGTAGCTAATGGTTAATTAACATTTAAAATGCACACTCAAATGATTATAGATTAGATACTTTAACTTCTAATCAAATCAACAATGAGTGTGCAAAAGAATACTAAAGATTTCACCCATATAACGCAAGAGGAAAGAATAGAAATTTATACTTATCTCAAAATGTGAATGA
This sequence comes from Candidatus Peribacteria bacterium, assembly GCA_031288635.1. The sequence goes on from JAITQZ010000080.1 coordinate 9,985, forward strand.
ATAAACACCAAATTGCCTCACTTTTAGGACGTCATCATACTACTATAGGCAGAGAA
>JAITQZ010000007.1 GCA_031288635.1 Candidatus Peribacteria bacterium
ATAGAAAAACTTCAAAATCCTAGAGAAGAAGTAGTGCCAGAGGATGTAGTATTATCTATCCTGATGAAAGAGAGGAATAGAAAATAAGCCATAAGAGAGGAAACAGATAAAAATGTAAACTTCAGCATTTCTTCTTGCATTACATTGACATATTTATATACTAATAGATATTTATCTTTTAGTAGTGCTATGAAACCACTCTTTATCTACGATAGGGATAACCTCAATCAAGTCTTGAAATGACCTCACTTTACCGACTTACTCAAACAACACGGCTACCAGAAAAAATCCGATTTTTTAGCCGAACTTCAGAAAAAAGCTCTCCATTCTGTGCTGATTACGGGATTGCCCGGGTCAGGGAAAACGAGTTTTGCGATGAAACAATTTGGGGCAAATGCACTAACAGAAAAAGACTTGCCACAGCTGTTCCACGTAGACGAGTACGAAATGCTCTTTACCAAATGTGAACCAGATACGCAAATCGCTGCATCCGTAGCCAAAATTATCCATCTTCAAGTGGCTCCTGAGAGGCTTTTGAAACAAAGAGCCCTGAGAAATCAGCAAATTAAAGAGGGAATAGATGAAACCGGATTTGGAAGAGTGCCTGGGACTACCGATTTCCTCACGACAGATGATGACAAAATTATCTCGCAATTAAAGACAGATTTTGCAGAGAAATCTCAAGTGTTTCGCTATATTTCTCCAAACCCAGAAAATTTCGAAGAAATGGAAGAGCTGAGTATTGCTCGCGATTTTGATGAAAGTTGGCTATACAAGAAAGAGGGGATTTGCTTCGGCATAGGAAAAATTGTCATTCCTCATCGTGGACACCAAGCGTACTGTGATACCATTCAAAACATAGGAAAAAAACACTGACTCAGACCAGCACTTTTCATCGCTCCCAGTCCAGTAGACAGCTATGATATTGGGATGAGTCAACGAGAAAAAGAACAATGTATGAGGACCCTCTATCCTCCCCATCAGCTGGCTATCTTTCATTGAGGATATCAACCTTTTCTCCAATTTGATAAGAGAGATTTTGTAAAGGTATTGCCAGAATTGAGCGTTGCAGTTTTAGCAAAAGACAGATTACCTGCTGATTTCCAAGGTTCTTACGCCGAACTCTGTGCACAATATCCTGAGTTTATGCAGACCACAGGAAAAAGAGAGACTAATTCAGTCGTGAAAAATCTGCATAGCCATCGTATCAACCATTTTATCGCAGGAGATACCCTTTGTACTGATGATGGGGTAGAAATGAGTGCTACCAGAGTAAGGAAAGCTTTAGTAGAAAAAAATACTGCTCAACTCCAACAGCTTTTAGACCCGAAACTCTATCAGGTCTTGGTTACTACAGAAAACTTAGAACGTATGGAAAGGCGTTATCGCCTCGCTCAGGAAAGAAAAGAAAAGCTGATGTCCAATACCGACCAGCAGCTTTCTCTCAAGACGACCTTAGCACAGCAAAAAACTCTTAATCCACTTACCGGAACACCTCTCCCAATCGAAAAGGGAAAACAAAAACAGGTAAATAAGGTTTTTCTCAAAAAGAAAGAATACTCTGATGCTGATAAAGCGGTGATTGAAACCTATCTGACAGAAATTGAAGCTCAGTATCAGCAAAACTTGCAAGCCCTAACTCAAGAGAAAAAGCAGCTCGAAAATACCTACAAAGAACGTATTCGTTCAAAGGAAAACAGATTACAATTCTCTACTTAAGCAGCATTTTCTCCTTCCTCTGTATCTCTGTTATTTCTTGGCTTCATCAACGGAAACAGTACCACATCACGCAAATTATCTTGTTCAGTCAAAATTGCCAAAATTCTCTCCAATCCCATTCCAAACCCAGATTGCGGAGGCATTCCATATTCCATCGCTTCTACAAACGCTTCATCGCCCGCCGTAGCCTCCTCATCTCAGCTTGCTGCTTGCTGGTCAAAATTAGCCTGCTGCAACAAGGGGTCTACGAGCTCAGAATAAGCTTTACAGATTTCCCGACCATTCACGATACATTGAAACTGTTCCACAATATTCACATCTTTATCAGACACTCTCGCCAGCGGTTGCATAATCACCGGATAATTATAGATGAAAGCTGGTCAAAGGATTTTGGGTCTCAGTACCTTCTTGAAAAGATAGTCAATCAAGGTAGTCGTCCCCATTTCATCCATCCCTTCAAAAGCAATCCCTTTCGCCTTAATGTCTTCGCGAAGTCTCTCAGCATCAGCTTCTGTATATTTCGTAATATCGAGTCCAGAAGCCTCATTAATTCCTTTCGTATAGTCAATCCTTTCTCGCGGAGTTGTGAAATCCACCTCTTTTTCTACGCCCTCTCTATCTTTCACTTTCAGTTTTTTCTGTAAATGGAGCTTTTCAAAGAGATAATCATACATCTTTTCCATAAATCTCATATTGTCTTCATAGTTCCAGTACACAGCATAATGTTCCACCTGTGTAAACTCCTGCAGATGAGAAGGGTCGCTTCCCTCATTCCTGAAATCCTGCCCAATTTCAAAGACCTTTTCAAATCTTCCGACCGTCGCTTTCTTCAAAGATGTTTCAAATGCAATACGCAAATACACCTCTACATCAAAGTCATTATGATGAGTGATAAATGGTCTAGCTGCCGCTCCACTCGCTGCATTATCCAGAATTGGGGTTTGAATTTCGATAAATCCCTCCTTCGTATAAAACTCTCTTAACGTCTGATAAAACTTTGACTTAAAAAGAAATCTCTTGTAGGTTTCCGGGTTCATCGTCATATCCAGATAACGTTTGCGATAGAGCTCTTCAGGGTCAGAAAGTCCGTGATATTTTTCTGGCAGCCCACGAAGAGATTTAGACAGAAAAGAAAATTCTGATACAAAAATCGTAAGTTCCCCTTTATGTGTACGAAAAACTTCTCCTTTCACCCCGATAAAATCTCCGATATCAACCAGTTTTTCCAGGAATTTATAGGCAGAAAGTGTGGTGGCTTCTTCATCCAGTCTCCCTTCCGCTTCTGGCATCCCTTCAAGAGGTAGTGTAACTTGTGGTTGTCCCCTCACTACTATTGCACAATTATCTCTGTGAAACATCAGCTGAATTTGCTCTGTACTATCCAAAAGACGAGCAAACGCCAGTTTCCCGTGACTGCGGTAAAGCATCATCCTTCCAGCGGTGCTAACTTGTACTTCAGGATGAGGAATAATTGTTTCAATATCACGTAGGTCAGCGTGTTCATACTGTTTGGTAATGTCAGCAATGAGGTGGGTTTTATCATAGCTTTGAGCAAACGGAACAATCCCTAGCTGTTTCATTCTGGTGATTTTTTGGATGCGAACATCTCTTTCGGATTGAGGTTGGTGCATTGAGTACAAAAAAAAGATAAATCAGCCTTTTTGTATTTTTTCCGCTGAACGTTTCAAGTCTTTTCTTGCTGGAGAAAAGGAAACTATTTGTATTTCTCCTTTAATTTTGCAATCTTTTCAGCTTTCTCAGCTGCTTTTTTTTCTTCGTGTTCAGCTTTGAGCTCTTCTTTGGTTTTCTTTACTTCGGTAGCTTCGCTCTCCTCTGGGCTTTCTGCTGTACCGTTTTCTCCGGCTTTCTCTGCTGCTTTTGCATCTTTAGCACTGAGTTCTCCTTTGATTTTTACGGTGATTTCTCTTTTGAGGTCGTTGTAGGCAAACACTACATTGAAAGTTCCTGCAGTAGTCAGCTTTTTCTTGAGTTTGAAGAAATGAGGCTCTACGTCAATACCGTAAATTTCCTTGATTTTGTCAGCGATGTCGTTTTCATCTACTTTTGCATAGAGTGTGTGGTCTTTGTTTGCTCTTCTAGTAATTTCAATTCCTTCATCAGCAGAGATTTTAGCAAAAAGTTCTTCCAAATTAGTCGCTTTCTTGGCTCTGGTAGCGGTAGCAGCTTCCATTTTCTGTTTGTAGTTATTTTTCGCTGCTGCATCAGCAAAGACAGCGATACCTTTCGGCAAGAGGACATTCCTTGCAAAGATAGGTCTTACTCTGACGATTTCATATTTTTCTCCAAGGTATTTGTCGTTTTGGAGGAGAATGACTTCGATAGTTCTGTTTTTGGTGGTTCTTTTTGCCATTGATAGGATAAGTAAAAAAATAAATCTGTTTTGTATATAGGGATTTGCTGGCGAATTGCAAGAGGAGTTTTATTTTTAGTTTATAGGTGTTTCCTTATGTTTTGTTAAAAAATGACACAATATATTATTTTACTTATTTGTCGATACATAAAAAAATGCTGCCAGATATGGCAGCACCTTTAAATGTTGAATAATGAACCCCGACCACGAGGGTTGTGGTATCACACCTTGGCTCACACAAGAACCTAGCTATGATACCGCGATGTTAATCGCCCCAACCACAAGGGTCGGGGAAATCTTTTGATTATGGGCGACCATCGGTGGACGAGAGATAAATCCACCCTTCATGGTTTATTCCATCGTCAAATCGACTTTCTTCTTTCAAGGTCTCTTCATTTTTCCCTTGCTTTGGGGCTTCATTAGTCTCCTTTTTTTCTAAATTATCCATTTTTTTATCCATTTTTTATTTTTATTTGGTGAAACTTCACTATAAGGATATATATATCTAAAGTCAAGTAAAAATGGTCTCAAAGGGGCATTTTTTTTGTTTTTCGCGAAAGTTTAAGTATACTTGAAAAGAAATGCAGTCAGTTTTATTAATCTTTCCCCCCTTATGCCTACCGAATCCGCAAAAACTCCCGAACAACAACTTGAACAAAATCGCGTAATGACATATCTTTCCCTTTTCAACGAGATTGATAAGTATCTTGATAAAGTCTTGGGGACAGAAAAATTTTTACCTTACAATGATAAAATTAAGCAAATCATCGCAGGACAATATCCGATTTCGTGGTTTGTAAAACTGTTTCAAAATGACCTCAAATATTTTGGTGAACTGAGAAATCATATCTCCCACGGACTGAAAGTGGATGAATATTTGTATGCTATCCCAACTCAAAAAGCGATTGATAAACTTTCAGATTTCGTGGATAAAATCGTAGAACCACCGCTATGTATCGAATATTTCCGTAAAAATGTGGCCTGTGTGCAGTTTTCTGATGCCTTTTCTACCTTGTTGCAGCTGATGAAAACAGAACAATACCAAGTCGTGCCTGTTTATGAGGGAAAACGCTTTTTAGGAGTGGTGAGAGAAAGCTGAATTTTCCAATGGCTATCTCAGCAGATGTTGGACGAGCAGTTTTTGGATTTAGCAAAAATCCGTATAGAACATTTGCCGATTTCCGTCTCGCATAATGATTTTGTGTTTGTTTCTGCAGGGATAAATATTTACGAAGCAGACGAGATTTTCACGATGAAAAAGAAAAAAGGAAAAGGTTTGGGGGCGATGTTCATTACCGAAAAAGGTACTGCCCAAGAGAAAATCATTGGAATGATTGCAGGAGATGAAGTAGCGTTGATAGATGATTTCGTGATTTAGGGTTGCTTTCGAAATACATTTATCTATGATTTGGCAGACATATCTTATTTCGTTTTTTCCTATCAATGCTTACCATTCACAATGTTTCTAAATCCTTCAAAATCAGAAAAAAAACTGATTCTAAGTTGAGAGATTTTTTTCACCCAAAATTCTCAGATTTCAAAGCACTCAATTCCCTTTCCTTTTCCGTAAAACAAGGAGAAAAGGTGGCTTTACACATTAAACTTGAAAATCATCACATCTCCGTCTTGGACAACATAGTTTTTCCCTTCTAAACGGAGCAGTCCTTTCTCTCTGGCTTTTGCTCGACTTCACGAAGCAGTCAATGCGTCATAGCTTACGACTTCAGCTTTAATGAATCCTCTCTCAAAATCTGAATGAATGGCACCAGCAGCTTGTGGGGCTGTGGAATCCACGGGAATTGTCCACGCTTTTGTCTCTTTTTCTCCTGTCGTGAAGTAATACATCAACCCCAGTGTCTGGAATGCCAGAGCAATCAGCGTATCCAGAGTAGGGATTTTTGTATGTTCAATTGCCAACATCTCTGCTAAAAATTCAACTTTTTCTGTGGTGGTCATCTCCATCATCTCTTCTTCAATTTTAACACACACGACCGCTACGGGAGCCTGCAATTTTGCTTCAAATTCCGCTTTCAAGGTCTCTGCATTCGCAAGGTCGTCTTGAGCCACATTTAGTGCATAGATAAACGGTTTGAGGGTGAGAAAATTATAGGATTTGATGAGTTTCAAATCTTCAGGAGAAAGCTGTTCTCTGATGGTGTGAACGAGCTTCCCTTCCAACAGCGTTTTTTGGAGCTGTTCAAGGATTTCCACGAGCTTTTTATCATCTTTAGTTCCATTCCCGCTTTTTGCTTTCTTTTGCAGGTGAGGAAGAGCTCTTTCTAAATGTTCCAAATCTGCGAAAATTAGCTCCATATTGATAATTTCCACATCACGTAATGGGTCTACCGCTCCTTCAACGTGCACGACGTCAGCATCCTGAAAATGCCTTAGCACTTGCACAATCGCATCTGTTTCACGGATATTGGCCAGAAATTTATTTCCCAGACCCTCCCCTTTACTTGCTCCTTTTACGAGTCCTGCGATGTCAACGAATTCAGTTGTCGCATAGACGGTCTTTTGTGAATTTGACATCTTTGAGAGCACTGCTACACGTTCGTCTTTGACCTCTACCACCCCAACATTGGGGTCAATCGTACAAAACGGAAAATTTTCTGCTGGTGCAGCGTAGGATTTCGTGAGAGCATTGAAAAGAGTAGATTTTCAGACATTAGGCAGTCAAACAATTCCGATTTTCATTGCAAGAGACAAAAAGGTAAAAAAGCAGAAACATTTTCTAGTTCGTAAAATCTACTACGGGAGCTTTTTCAGCACCTTCATTTGCTTCAAACAAATTCGCTTTCTCAAAGCCAAACATCTTAGCAATCAAATTCGTCGGGAAACTCCTGATGGTGGTATTATATTTTTGAGCAGTAGTATTGTAGTTCATTCTTTCGGTGGTAATTCTGTTCTCCGTTCCTTCTAGCTGTACTCTCAGGTCAGAAAACGCCTGATTAGCCTTTAGATTAGGGTAATTTTCGCTTGCTACAAGGAGTCTTCCCAATGCTTGAGAGATTCCGCCTTGTTGTGCTTGGAATTCTGCCATTGCTTGAGAGTCTTTTACGTCTACTGTCATCTTTGTCGCAGAGGCTCTGGCTTCTGTTACTTGCGTTAAAGTTTCCTGTTCAAAAGCTGCTTCTCCTTTCACTGTCGCGACAAGGTTGGGGAGTAAATCCATTCTCCTTTGATATACATTTTCCACTTGCGACCAGGCAGTTTGCACCCCTTCATCGAGCTGGACAAGCGTGTTGTACTTCCCAGACAAGCTAAATCCGAAAATGAGCAGAAAGAGTACGATAACCGCGAGAATAATTCGTCAGATTTTTGTCATTGATGAGTAAGGTAAAGAGATAAAAAGTTGAATACAAGAATAAAAACTGTCTTGTCTCCAAGGTTTCAATTGTAAGATACGATTTTCTCGTGGAATAGCAAGAGATAGTAAGATTTCTTAACTTCCCTTCCCAGCATTTTTCCTCGCCGCCTCCGTAAGATACTTTTTCCTAATACGAATATTTTTCGGCGTGATTTCCACAAGTTCATCGTGTCCAATATAGCCCAAAGCATCCTCTAGACTCAGCTTTCTGATAGGATTGAGTCTCATCGCTTCATCATTTCCGCTATTTCTCACATTATTTTGTTGCTTATTGATAGTCAGGTTTACTGCCATATCATTTGTCCCTTTCAAATATTCCCCAACTACCATTCCTTCATAAATCATTTGAGCAGGTTCCACAAAAATCGGACCTCTTTCTTGCAGTTTGAAAATCCCGTAATTCATCGCTTGTCCGGTAGCAGAACTAATCATTGATCAGACTTCCCTTTTTTTGATTTCTCACTTCCGTCCCTCATAATGAGAAAAGGAAGAATACATAATCCCTTCACCTTTTGTCATCAAAATAAATTCCCCTCTAAATCCAAGCAAGCCTCTTGTTGGAATTTCAAATTCAAGTGTTGTTAATCCATTCATAGAATTCATCGTTTTCATCATCCCTTTACGATTACTAATGACTTCAATAATTGCTCCAGAAAGCAGGTCATCAACACTGATGACTAAATGTTCAATCGGCTCCTGTTTCTTCCCGTTCACTTCTCTGAAAATCACCTGCGGAGCTCCGACTTGTAGTTCTCGTCCTTCTCTTCTGATGCTTTCAATCAAAACGCCCAAATGTAGTTCACCTCTTCCACTCACGATAAATTTTCCGCCAGAAAAATCGATTTTCAAGCCAACATTCGTTTCCAGTTCTTTATGTAACCTTTCTTCCAAATTTCTGGTAGTCATATATTTCCCTTCCTTCCCAGCAAAAGGCGAATCATTCACCAAAAATTCCATACTCAGGGTCGGCTCATCAATCGAAATACTTGGCAAAGGTTCTCCCGTTCCCACCATTACCGTCTCTCCTACAAAAATATTGGGAATCCCTGCAATCGTGATAATATCCCCACATTGAGCTTCCGCCTGTTCAATTCTCTGAATTCCTAACGTATTGAAAATCCTGTTAATCTTCTCCGTTCTCGGCTTTCCTTCATTATTGTACACGTTCACTGTTGTACCGACTTTTACACTTCCTTCATACACTCTTCAAATTCCCAGTCTTCCCAGAAAATTATCATATCACAAATTCACAATCTGCATTTTGAAAGGCTTTTCTGGTACATTCGGAGCTTCTGGCACATACTGCATAATCGCATCAAACAGCGGAGTCATATTTTTCTGTTCATCGTTAAGACTGTTCATCGCGAACCCCTGTTTAGCACTCGCATAAATAATCGGAAAATCTGCCTGCTCATCATTCGCTCCCAGAGTAATAAAAAGGTCAAAAAGCTGGTCAATTACCCGTTCCGGTCTGGCTGTCGGTTTATCGATTTTGTTAATCACGACAATCGGTTTCAGTCAGAGTTCTAGCGACTTCTTCAAGACAAATTTCGTTTGAGGCATTGGTCATTCGTAAGCGTCAACGATGAGTAATACGCTGTCCACCATTCTTAAGACTCTTTCTACCTCACTCCCAAAATCGGCGTGTCCGGGAGTATCCACAATGTTAATTCTTTGCCCTTGTCGCTGGATGGCAGTATTTTTAGCATAAATGGTAATGCCTCTCTCCCTTTCTTGGTCGTTATTGTCCATAATGAGTTCCTCTCCTTCCAGAGCTTTCAGCGTTCCAGACTGTTGTAAAAGCTGGTCTACGAGGGTGGTCTTCCCATGGTCTACGTGGGCGATGATAGCGATATTTCTGATGGTCATATTAAAAAAATACACAAACTAAAGTATTTCAAAAAAGGCTGATTTTTTCAAAACTGAAACTATATATACGGAAATGGAGGAGAATTGCGAGAGGAAAAACTTTTTATTGCAACAAAAGTCTACAGATAGCTTTTTTTGATTCTTTTGACTTCTCTCAAATATGCACCACTAGAAAAGAAACTACGCTGATGGACATTCGCTGCACCAATCTTACAGTCTGGAATGATATGCAGGTGAAAATGGTTGATAGATTTCCCTACCGTCCCTTGTGCAAATGCATCTCTAATCAGAATAACACATCCTGAATGCTGCTGATGCAAACGGGCATTCCAAGTCTCAGCTAAGCGTCGTAATTCTTTTTCTTCAGCTTTTTTGAGTTCGTGGAGGAAAATGACGTGGCGTTTGGGAATGATTAAGAGATGGTCTGGACTATACGGAGCTCTCGCGGGGACAACAAAAAAATACTTTCCTTCAAACACAATCTCATCAGGATGAAGTTGGCAAAAGGGGCAATAGGTATCAGAGAGGGTAGTGACGAGCCGTTGATGATAGAGCATTGGTAGCAGAGGATAAAATAGTAGAAAAAATATATCTAAAAGGGAAGGTTTTTGCAAATGAAAAAGTCTATACCTATATTCAGTATTTTCTTAACTTTTTTAGCACTTTCTACGATACAAAATATAACCTTCTGAAAACACAACAAACTTTCTCTCCTAAATTTTGCAAAATTAAAAATTTTAGCTATAATTACATATCTTTTATTCTTTATACTCTCACTCAATGAACAAAATCGCAACTACACTTTTACAAAAATTCCATTTCGTGCCAACCCAGAAAAATCAAGTGACTAAACTCTTCAAATCTTCCGACAACTTCTTCAATGCCAAAGCCGTTCTCCTCCCTATCAAAGATGGAACAAAGCTGAATGTCATTCTAAATGAAGCACAAGCACTAGGATTTGGAATTACTGCCCAAGATATTATTACCTTGACCAATAGAAATGGCGAAAAAATCGTTGCCAACGCAATGCTCTCTGGAGAAATTAAAGCAGGGACGGTCGGAATCTACGAGGACATAGTGGAAAAGTTCCCTCTGGAAAATAACGATCCGCTCGCTATCGAAGTTGCACAGTCTAGTAGCGTAGCAAATGATGCCATCAGAAAAAAGATGAAGGGCGAAGAAATCACCTATGACGAAATGTTTGCCATCATCAAAGACATCAGTGAAGGAAAGCTGAGCGAAATTATGATGACCTACTACGTTGCTTCCAGCTTTTTCTATCCTACTACTGACGAAGAAATGTACCAAACTGCCAAAGCAATGGCAGAAAATGGGGTGATGTTCAGATATCCCAAAGGCGAAATCATAGCAGATAAGCATTCTATCGGCGGAGTACCCGGAAACGAGACCACAATGATTCTCATCCCACTCATCGCTTCCCTCGGTATCAGGATTCCCAAAAACTTTTCCAAATCCATCACTTCTCCTGCCGCAACCGGTGAATGTGTAAACGTGCTGATGGACATCAATTTCAATAAAGCAGGAATAGAAAAGCTGATTGAAGAAATCAACTGTTGTCTCGTTCGAGGTGGGGGACTGGATTTAGCCCCTGCAGATGATAAGATTATCAAAGTACAATACCCTCTTGCGATGCAGTCCCGTGCGAAAGTCGTGAGTAGTATTATGGCGAAAAAATACGCAATGGGCGTGACGCATTCACTTATTGATATTCCTGTCTGACCTACGGCAAAAGTTGCCACGATGGAAGAAGCTCTCGACCGAAAAAAGAAATTTGAATATGTGGGGAAAAAACTCTGAATGAAAATGTCGGTACAAATCACTCCAGCAATGGAGGTCATTGGAAATGGAGTCGGAGCAGTGTTGCAAGTGCGTGAAGTCCTCAGAGTCCTCCAACAACACGAGCTTCGTCCGCTTGACCTCGAAAGTAAAGCCTTACATCTAGCCAGCAAACTCATCGAAAACGTAGGACTTGCCAAAGGCAAAAAAGCTCGCGAACTCGCTGAGAAACAATTGAAATCTGGAGCAGCTCGAAAAATGATGCAGAAAATCATCAAAGCTCAAAATGGAAACCCTGATGTGAATTCTGAAGGATTAACCCTAGGTACTCAAACATTTGATGTCCTCGCCGAGACAGACGGAAAAGTAAAAGCTATCGACTTGCATAATGTTAACCAAATCGCCAGAAGACTTGGTTGCCCTATCGTTGACCAAGCAGGAATGTATCTACACAAAAAACTGGGTGCAAGCGTGAAAAAAGGAGATGTTCTTTATACAATGTACGCAAACGATTTACCAAAAATCGAACTTGCGAAAGAGCAAGAAAAGCTGAAATCTGCTTTCACGATTGAATAAAAAAAATATTTCAAAAAAAAGAGTCGCGAATAAAATCTCGTGACTCTTCTTTGAAAGGTGATGATTACTGTAGTTGCGTAATCATACACCAAGGTCAGTTACTTGTAGGGGAACCTTTTGGACGATAAGTAGCCACGAGATACGTTCCAAGTTGTCCTACAGAATACCCGCCAACGTATTCAAGGTCAGGATGTTCTTTTTCAAACATTTCCTGTGCAGAAATGAGTCTGATGATTACCGTTGTTACCTCTTCAACCACAATCGACTTATTCACACAGAAGATATATCTTCCGCTTCCGCAGTCCGCAAAGGATACCCCATACTTTTCGGTAAGACAGACCGTTTGCCCCTCAATAGTCTTCGTTGTCGGTTGACTACAACCAACAAACAGGCATACTATCAAGCCTATAAAAATCATTTTTTTCATTTTTATTTACTTTGATATATTTTGCTATTATACGGATATATATATCTAAAGTCAAGACAATTTTGTGTTTTCTTTCAGGATTATCCAGAAATTACTTGAAAAAGCAGAGATTTTCACTACAAAGACACCAATGAATTACGAACATTTCGCTCATCCTGACCAGCATAAAAATATTTTCCTCGTGGATATGACCAAAGAGTTGAATCATTACTTTTCCGAACTGACCAATAAAGCGATAACAAAATATCTCTGAAACCACAGCAAAATCTGAATTATCGTAAATAAAAAAGGCTACGCTCCCGGTCTCATCTGCTACGACTGTGGTTTCGTCCCGCAATGTAAAAAATGTAGCGTCTCCATTTCCTATCATAAACAGCTGAATGGCGAACTCATTGGACTTTGTCATATCTGCAAAACCCAATACAACCTTCCCACCACCTGCTGAAAATGTGGCAGTAAACATATTGCTCCTTTTGGTATTGGTACTCAACAAGTTGCAGAAAAACTTCACCAAGAATTCTGAGCCAAATCCACCATCATCGAGTCCGAAACGGTCAACTCTCCAAATAAGGTTCAAAAACTGCTTTCTTCTCTGAATTCCTCCACACAAATCCTGATTTGAACTTCCCTGCTTTCTCAGCCGATTTCAGGATTCCCGCTAGACCTCATTATCTTCCTCAATGCTGACCTCGGGCTGAATATCCCCGACTTTAATGCGAATGAGCATAACTTCTTGCTTCTCTATGAGACTTTTATGAAACATACGACACCAAATTTTATTGTCCAGACGTTTAATCCCGACCATTATTCTCTCAGAACCGCTTGCAAACTCGATGAAGAGGAATTTTACAGAGCAGAATATGCATTTAGAGAAAAACACAACTATCCACCGTATGCCGATTTGTGTGTAATTTTATACAAAAACGAAATCGAGGAGAGAGTCTTTACCAAAGTAGACCAGCTGTATAAAGAACTGCTCTATCTGTCTCAAAAATACCAAATGCAAGACTTAGAAATCTATTCTACACCCCCTTTGATTTACAAGATGTTTGGGAAATACAGGTACAATATTATTCTAAAAGGAAAAGAAGTCAGAAATTTTATGGATGTCGTCTATACCAAACTCAACCTTAATGCCAAGGGCTTCAAAATTAATCGAGAAGCAGATTCTATTGTGTAGAAGTTCGTTAGGAAGGATTATTGCAAAAATAGAAATATTACTAAAAAGCTCAGAAATATACCAACTTGGAGATAAAGATTGATATTGTTCAATGCTATTTTATGTGATAAAATCTTTCTACTAGTATCATATATCCTTTTTAGGTCGGCATAAGCAATATTTCTATCAAAATGTAGGGTATCTAAGAAATGTAAATGATTAAGTGAAGCTTTTGAAGAAATAATGGTAAAGGATACTATAGCACTCAATAGAAATAAAGCTACAATAAAGTATTTGAAAAATCATATATTAATTGCAATTATATTTGGAAGAGCTAACATTAATATTGTGCCTTCAAATCACAAGATATAACCTGCTTTTGTTGTTTCATGTTTTATACTATTATCCAAGTCAATACAACAATCTCGCAAGGTATTTACTATCCTTTCATCAATATTTTTTTTGTTAGTGATTTCTTCATTGTTATAAGAATAAAAAAATAAAAATAGATTTTTTTAAGAAAGTATTGATATTATAGAGAAATACAAGTGCAAAAACCCTGAATGTCCACTTGACTTGTCATACAGTGCATAAGGAAGGGGTAAGTGATATCTTGAAAAAATTCTCTAAAAAATCTCTTGCAATTTGAAAAGCAAACAATATCCTATACCTACCCCCTAGGTATGAAATCAGCTTTTTATCTTTATTTTTAATGCAATGACTACAAAAACGTATTCCGTCTCCTGAATGCACTGTGCGAGCTGTGCAACCCTTATTCAAGGAGAAATGCAGGAACTTCCCGGCGTTGCCTCCTGTGAAATTAATCTCATCAACCACACCGCAACTGTGAGCTTTACAGCAGACGAACTCCCTCTGCAACAGCTCAATAAAAAACTTCAACCTTTTGGATATGAACTTGTCGCTACCTCTCTTCTTAAAGGGGGAGCGAACGAATCCGTAGCTTGATACGTGGAAACAGTGAACGAGGGGTTTTCTGAACAAGAACAACATCTTCCTAGTGCTGAAAAATCCCCGCTTCCCCCCTTTCCTAAAGGGAGCGATACTAAAGAGTTTACACAAGCACAAAAGGAAATGTGGGTTTCCATCCCTTTCATCATTCTTTCCCTCTTTCTGATGTCGCGAATGCTCGGAGCAGAATATGGCGTCCTTGGTATCCAAGAAATGCCTGAAACCTTCCATTATTTTGCTACGAGGCGATTACTTCCTCTCGTTGCCACTTTTGTCATCTTTACTATCGGAAAAAAGTATCTCAAAGCCGTTTGGACGTACATAAAATATGGAAAAGCGACGATGGATACCCTTGTGGGTATTGGGACGGGATTTGCGTATGGGTATAGTATTTTTATTACGTTGTTTGGCATAGGACTACTCTTTGATATTGTCCAGTATCTCCCTGTGAATGAACTTCAGCTTTCTCTTTCTGCCTGGCTTGAAGGATTTTTGCAAGAGATTTCACAATATTTGGATACGAGTAGGGTATTTTATGAGGCGGTGGTTATTGTTATCGGGTTCATTTCTATTGGAAAGTATATGGAACAACGCACAATGAGTAAAACAGGACAAGCGATTAAGGCATTACTGAATTTACAGGTAAAAAAGGCAAGAAAGCAGAATGGAGAAGAACTCCCTATTGAACAAATCCAAAAAGGCGACCTCCTCCTCGTCAAGCCTGGTGAAAAAATCCCTCTTGATGGGATAATACGCGAAGGGACCGCTCATCTGGACGAAAGTATGATTACCGGCGAAAGTCTGCCCGTTTTCAAGACGGAAGGGGAGACCGTCATTGGTTCAACGCTCCTCCTTGATAGTCTTCTCGTTATCGAAACTATCGCAACCGGAAGCGAGACCTACCTTTCAAAAATCATTGCTGTCGTGGAGCAAGCTCAAAATTCCAAACCGCAAATCCAATATAGAGTGGACAAGATTATGAAAGTCTTTATTCCTGTCGTGCTGGGCATTGCTCTGTTTTCTACGGTTCTTTGGCTTCTCATCGGACTCAATCGGACTTCCTTGCCGACTTCAGAAGTTATCAGATATGCTATTCAGGCTTTTGTTGGCGTGTTGGTTATCGCTTGTCCGTGTGGACTGGGATTGGCGACACCGATGGCGATTATTACGGGAATTGGACACGCAGCAAAGAATGGGATATTAGCAAAAAATGCTGACTGATTGATTAATCTTAGGAAAGTGAAGGTTGTTGCGTTCGACAAAACGGGGACAATCACGGAGGGAAAGCCGACTTTGGTTGAAGCAACCCCCTTTCGTAAAGGGGGAAGCGACCCTGAGCTTGCGAAGGGGAAGCTGGGGGATTTTGAGCTGCAAGTGTTAAGTTCCTTAGAAGCAACTTCTACTCATCCCATTGCTCACGCTATCGTTCAATATGCAGAAAACCACAATATCAAAATCCTCCCTGTGCAAGATGCGACGAATCACGCAGGAAAGGGAATTTCGTGAAAGATAGACGGAACGGAATATTTTGTGGGAAACGAAGCATTTCTAGAGGAAATATTTGTTGACGAACCTCCCCTACCCCTCCTTCAGAAGGAGGAAATGCGAGCTAGCCAAGGGAAGACGCCACTCATTCTCTTCACGAAAACAGAAATTCTCGGTGTATATGCGGTTGCAGATACGATTAAACCTATCGCTATCGACACCATAGCAAAACTCAAAGCCCTTGGCATTACTCCTGTGATGATTACTGGCGACCACGAAAACACCGCGAAAGCCATCGCTATTCAAGTGGGAATTGACCAAGTCTTCGCACAAGTCAAACCAGAAGAAAAAGCAGAAGTCATTCAGCAGTTGAAGCGTCAGCTTTCTGGTGATGAAGTTGTAGTAATGACGGGAGACGGGATTAATGATGCACCAGCTCTAGCAACGGCAGATATTGGTATTGCGATGAGTACGGGAACCGATGTAGCGATAGAAAGTGCGGATATTACGCTACTTCACGGGGATATTTCCAAAGTGTTGAAAGCAATAGAGATTTCTCATCTCACACAGTCCGCTATCAATCAAAATTTGCTTCGAGCGTTTGGGTATAATGTGATTGGTATCCCATTAGCTGCGGGAGCGTTCTTTCCGTTCTTCGGTCGAATGCTCAATCCTGCCTTTGAAGGTGCCGCAATGGCATTCAGCGATTTAACCGTAGTAGGAAATAGCTTGAGATTACAAGCTAAAAAAGTATAAAAATTCTGAATTTTATTCTTCACTCCCTCTTTTACTTCTCCTCTCACCAATGAAAACTCTCACCCTTTACCTCAAAGGAATGCACTGTAATGCCTGCAAACTCCTCGTAGAAAAAGTCCTCATCAATCTCCCCAACATCCAAGCCGTAGATGCGAGCGTCCGCAAAGGGCAAGTGCGAGTGAAATATGAAGGGAACCTCAACCTTGACGAGATTGCTTCCGTGGTTCGTGAATGTGGCTATGAAGTCATTGACCAGCCTCCCATTCGTCCACGACTGAGTAAAGACCTCAAAGACTATAAAATCCTGATTATCAGCCTGCTTGCTTTCATCTTTCTCTATTTTCTGCTCAAACAGGCAGGAATTGCGACTCTTTTCGATATTCAGGCAGAGAAACCTTCATTGGGATTGGTACTTTTGATTGGGATAACGGCGGGATTTTCTAGCTGTATGGCGGTAATTGGAGGCTTGGTGCTAGCGATTTCCAGTAGATGGAATGTGCAGAACTCTGAAAAAAGCTTTGGGAAAAAGCTGATTCCTCATTTCCGATTTAATGCGTGAAGGCTAGTAGGCTTTGGACTTCTCGGGGGAGTGTTAGGAATGTTTGGTTCTGTATTAAGCTTGTCGCCAATCGTGATGGCAGTGATGACGCTGATTGTCGGGGGAGTAATGTTGCTTCTAGGGCTGAATTTGACAAATATTTCTCCGAAATTGCAACAATTCGCGTTGGCTCTTCCGACCGGGAAACGATTTGCAAATGAAGAGGAAACCCTTCTTCGTGAAAATACTTCTACGAAACGTCCTACCAAGAGACTGATGAAATCAATGCTGGCTGGGGGATTAACCTTCTTCATCCCGTGTGGATTTACCTTTGCAATGCAACTGTACGCAATGCAAACGGGAAGTTTCCGAATGGGAGGCTTGGTAATGCTTCTTTTTGCAGTGGGTACCCTGCCGTGATTGCTAGGGATTGGGAGCTTGACGAGTGCGTTCAAAGGGAAAATTGCCCAAATTGCGTATAAAGTGATTGGAGTGCTCGTTATTCTTCTCGGACTGTACAATATTGCCAATTCCTACGGAGTCGTGTGGTCAGGTCTGCGTGGAAGTACCGCGGTTGAAACGAACGGAACACTGCAGGCAGAAAAAATTCAGATGACCTATACCACGAACGGATTACAACCGACGAACCTCGAGCTTGAAATGGGAAAAAGCTATGAAATCCTCATTGATGTGCAGACTACTGTCTATGGATGTATGTCAACTATCTTCATCTCCGGATTGGATAAAAAGGTACAATCTTTACAAAAAGGAACGCAAATTGCCTTTCACGTCCAGCCAACTAAAGCCGGAACTTATGAATTCCTCTGTGCAATGGGCGTCCCTCACGGAGCAAGTGTTATCGTAAAGTAAAGTTATTTTTTAGGAGTCTGATTCCCAATCTTATAGAGTGAAAAGTACAAAACAAGTACGAGAAGTATCAGGATACAGAGGGTACCAAAAATTTTTGAAGCGTCTTCTCGTGCGAAAAAACCCCGTGTTCCAGCCAATAATGCTCCTGCTCCTCCCACAGAAAGGACAATCAAAGCAACTTTGATAATAGTAGTCATTATGGATAAACATAAGAAATAAAAATTTAGAACTCCACTTTAGGTGTTTTCTTGGTTTCTTCTTCTCCTTCAAAAAAGGTTTCAGGTGTATTAGCTGGGAAAAGAATATTTGCTGGAAACTGCTGGATGACGGTGTTGTATTCCCTCGTGGTAGAGTTGAAAAATCTTCTCGCTGCAGCAATTTTATTTTCGATGTCAGAAAGCTCACTCTGTAGCTGAATAAAATTCTGATTGGCTTTCAAGTCTGGGTAGGCTTCAGATAGAGCGAAAATGCTTTTTAATGCCCCGCTCAACATATTGTCTGCGTCAGCTTTATCTTTGATATTGGTAGCAGCACCAAACTTGCTTCTCGCCTCAATCACGGCATTTAAAGTATCTTTTTCGTGCTTTGCGTAGCCTTTCACGGTATTTACGAGGTTGTCCACCAAATCAAATCTGAGCTTCATTTGTACATCAATGTCAGAAAAAGCATTTTCTCTGGTGGTCTTGAGATGGACAATTTTGTTGTAAAGACTCACGTATCGAATCACGAGCAACGCGATAATTCCAAGGAAAATTCGTAATGGTGTCATAGTAGTAGGTAAAGAAAATAAAAATCCTGATGTTAGGATAGCATTTTGTGTAAGTTTTTCAAGAGAGAATTTTTTCTGAAATACTCCCGTTGGCATTGTAGCTTACGCAAATGACCTCGTGAACCTCAAATCTCCATTGGTAAAGTAGCGAATATCTTTAATTCCATATTTCATTGCACATACTCTATTAATTCCAATTCCAAACGCAAATCCTGTCCAGCCTTCTTCTGGATTAACTCCCGCATTTCTCAATACATTAGGATGAACCATCCCAGCACCTAAAAGTTCAATCCATTTAGAAAGCTGCTTTTTCCCTGTTTTTGGGTCTAGATATTCATATCTGGCATCAATTTCAAATCCTGGCTCAACAAATGGGAAAAATCCTGGTCTCATTCTGACTTCTACTTTCTTTTTCAAGACACCAGAAAGGAAGGTCTCAATCACGTTTTTGAAGTTGGCAATAGAAATCCCTTTATCAATGTATACCCCTTCAATTTGGTAAAACATTGTGTCGTGCGTAGCATCCATTTCATCAAAACGATAACATCTTCCCGGCAAAATGGCTTTAATCGGTACGCCGTGTTTACGAATGATGTAATTCTGTGCAGAAGAAGTATGCGTCCTCAAAACGAAATGTTCGCCTCTCGCGTCTTTTTGCTGCAAATAAATGGTATCGTGCATTTCCGTAGCAGGATGGGTAATCGGGATATTCACCGCTTCAAAATTTTCAAACTTGTTTACTACCTCCGTTCACAGCTCCACAATAAATCCCATTGACTGAGCGATATCTTCCATTTCTCTTCTGGTCTTGACGAGCAAGTTGTAAAACCCTTGTTCCAGAGGTTTCCCCGGCAGAGAGATGTCCACGAGTTCTTTGCCGAGCAGTTCATTAATTCCCGCCATCGCAAAAGATTGTTCCTTCTCAGCGTAAGCCGTTTCCAAAGAAGTTTTCAAGTCTGAAAGGAACTGTCCTTTTTCTTTCCTTTCCTCGGGAGAGAGGTCGCCCATCGTTTTGAATTCGAGCGTGATGGAGCCTTTTTTTCCGAGATACGTTTGGTATCGTGTCTCCAAAGCTTCCTGCGTAGAGATAGAGGAAAGTTCAGTTAAAAGCTGATGTTTATCTAACATTGAACAGAATACAAAGAAATAAAAAATTTTATAGAAGATAGTCTTATGGAAGATATAATAGGATTTCGAGGTTGTTTTTCAAGTACAATGAAAAAAGTCGAAAAATCTCTTGATATATATATATCCTAATAATTATAATGTCCATATAAACAAATAAAAAATAAGACGATGAGAAAAAAGATTGATTTTGAAACAATGAGAAAGATTGATTTTGGAACAATGAGAGAGAACTGCATTAATATTTATGACGAAGTGGCTCGTATATATGCAGTCGCAGAAAAAGCAGGCATTGACAAACAAGAATTGCAAAAGTTCTTGATTGTATCTGATGCTAATGAATTGACCTCGCATGAACTTACCAAAACGATAGAAGGGATGGGAAAGTATGCGAAACAATTGTTTGAAGCAACAGCACTTTGGGATTTGCTGCCTTCTAGGCAAATAATACCCAGCGGGTTTATAAGTGATTATGTATGGTTGAAACAAGAAGCAAAAACTTCTTTGCAAGAGTCATACGTGGCACTTATTGGATGAAAATGGTTTGGTATTCCAAAAAAAGTGAGTCTGATAAAGACCCACTTTTTACAATGATAATTTTACTTAATACTTACTACTTTTACATCCTTTCTTGTCGTTGCAAGTCTCATTTTGGCACTTTCTCCTACAGCTTTTCCCCTGATTGCTTGTCCCAGAGGAGATTCCAAGGAAATCAGCAGGTTTCCTTCTTTGCTGGTTCCGACTTCTCCACTTCCGACGATGATTACTTCATATTCTTTGCCTTCCCCTTCAATCTGGACTTTCACTTTAGAACCAAATTCTACGACTTTTTCAGATTTTTTCTTTCCTTCAGTTTCATCTACAATTTCTACATCTTCAATCAGTTCTTCGATTTGCTTCATTCTCGAGTTGATAAAATCTTTCTCTTCCAGAGCAGATTTATAGTCAAAGTTTTCAGAAAGGTCTCCCATTTCTTTTGCTTCTGCGAGCGTAACCAAGATAGCAGGAAGTCTGACCTGTTTGAGCTCCTGAAGTTCGTTAACCAGTTTTTCATATCCTTCTCTACTGATTTTTTTAGAGTGTGCCATTTGTAATGTAAGATTAAAGGGTAAAAACAAAAAAGTAAGCGGTATTATTTGAAAAATCTTTTTCGACCAAAGACTCCAAGAATGCTTCTTTTTCGTTTATCGAAAGCGTGAGTGATTAAATCGGTTGCAACTTTGAACCCTTGATGACTTTCGGTAATAAATTTTTCACCATCAGCAATAAAGACAAAATCCGATTCATATTTCCCTTGTTTATTTTTGGTAATCGTATATTCGATACTTACTTTTGCATTGGGGTTTTTGCTGTAAATCTTTTTGAGAATGGACTGAGATTTGGTGTTGATTTGATGTTGAACAAGTTTTTTGATGTCGGCTTGCATTACTTCGGAGACGTCGACAAATCTTTCTTTAAGTTCACTAACCGTAAGGGGCGTTTCTGACATTGGAATACTAAGGATTAAGAGATAAAATATCCATCTTTTCTTTTTTCAGGATACGGAAAAGCTGCTAAAAAGCAACTCGATTTTATTACAACTGTTTTACCCTAATTTATCGAGAAAATCTTTTTTTACGTTCTGATTCTTTTGAGCTTCTTTAATCAGAAAATAGCTTTTTCTAAAGAGCTCCCTGATATCTTCATAATAGACAAGACTGATAATTTCCTGAATAGTAAACCATTTGTAAATCCCGATGTACCCTTCTCCTTCAATCAAATGAATGGCGTCTAAATTGCCAGTATATTTCATCAGGAAATACGTTACATCCTTGTCCAGATGTCCTTTTTTGGTTTCGCTACTCCTGAGGGAAGTCGTCCCCAAGAGTTGTTTAACAATCAGCTGCTCTTTTCTAATTCAGGTTTCTTCCCAGACTTCTCTGATTGCAGAATCTTTTTCATTTTCTCCAATTTGGATTTTGCCTTTGGGAGCGACTCGTTCGATTTTTCCGGAGAGTGCATGGCGTTTAATGAGCAGATAACGGGGTTCTCCGTCGGCAGCCAGATAATAAAGAATGCCTCCTGCACTTTGGACGATTTCAGACATAGAAAAAGATGAGAGATAAAGGATATTAGTGTAATGTTAGTCAAATGCTGGTGATTTTCAAGGGATTCTATTTTCTTCCATATTGTGCGGATGCTCCGAGTTTTTCTTCAATTCTCAACAGCTGATTGTACTTCGCAATTCTGTCTGTTCTCGAAGCAGAACCCGTTTTGATAAAGCCGGTGTTCATTGCAACGGCAAGGTCTGCGATAAAGGTATCTTCACTTTCTCCAGAGCGGTGAGAAGAGATAGAACGCATTCCATTAGCGTGAGCTAGATTAATTGCATCTAGGGTCTCAGATACGGTTCCAATCTGATTGAGTTTTATCAAGATAGCATTTGCCATTCCTTGGTCAATCCCCAGTTGGAGCCTTTGAATATTAGTGACAAAAAGGTCATCTCCTACGAGCATAATCTTTTCCCCGAGCTTTTCCGTCAGCTTTTTTCGTCCGTTAAAATCATCTTCTGCCATTCCGTCTTCAATAGAAATGATAGGATATTTTTCACACCAATCTACATAGAGCTGGATGAGTTCATCATCGCTGAGTACTCTACCTTCTCCAGCGAGGTCATATTTCCCCTCTTGATAAAATTCTGAGCTTGCAACATCAAGGGCGAGTTTAATCTTGCCACTATATCCAGCTTTTTCTATTGCTTCCATAATCACTTGCAACGCTTCTTCGTTACTTCCCAAATTTGGTGCAAATCCTCCTTCGTCTCCTACAGAAGTTGCCAGTCCTTTCGCTTTGAGAATAGCTTTCAAATGATGGAACACTTCAGCTCCCATTCTTAACCCTTCACGGAAACTTGGAGCTTCGGTAGGTACAATCATAAATTCCTGAATATCCACATTATTATCGGCGTGAGAACCTCCATTCAGAATATTCATCATCGGATACGGCAGAGTAGTTCCCTCTCCTTCTCCGAGCTCTTCATAAATAAAATGCTCCTGTTTTTTCGCCACCGCTGCTACAAATGCCATACTCACTGCGAGAATAGCATTCGCTCCGAGCTTGGATTTATTTGGCGTTCCATCCAAAGAGATAAGAAGCTGGTCAAGTTCACGATACGTAGCAAATGCTTTGTTGAGAATGGCATCTTTAATCGTGGTGTTTACGTTTTGAACTGCCGTAAGAGTTCCTTTCCCAAGGTAGCGAGATTTGTCTCCATCGCGAAGTTCCAACGCTTCGTGGACTCCGGTTGATGCTCCAGAAGGAACAATTGCTCTCGCAGTAGTCGCTCCGTCAAGGGTAAGTTCTGCTTCAACAGTAGGATTTCCACGAGAATCGAGGACTTCACGAGCGTGTAAATGGGTAATAGTGTACGTCATAGGGTATACAAATAAAAAAATAAAAATCTGCTTTGAAGATATGATTTCTTTTCATAATTGCAAGTCAAACCGTGAAATGAAGAATCTCTTGAAAATCTCCCGATAAAAGATACAACAGTGCTAATCAGTTTTCTTTATCCTATATTCTTCCTGCAAATGAAAGACCTTATTAAAAAAACCATCGTTATCGTAGTATTTGGAGCATTTCTTGGGTATCTACTCTATTTGGCTCTCAATGGTCAATCCATTACCACGTGAGAGTTTGCTCATCTCAATGTTTGGTGGTATCTCATCCTCATTGGGTTATGTCTGTATATTATTGCATTTTATGGAATTTATCCCCTTCATATCAAGTTTTCTAGACCTGCATTATTGGTAGTGAGCCTCGCATTGATTATTCTCTCCCAAACAATGCTTGCCAATGACGGTCCCAACGGAATTTTCATTGGAGATATTTTTTCCGTAGTAGGAGTGTTGATATTAATACTTTTCCCTACTAACCTGATTATTACCGATAAGGTGAAAAAGAGAAAAGCAAAAACTGAAGAGGTAGTGATTGAAGTATAAACGAGGAGATTGCTTATTCTTTGAACTTTCTTTTTTTAATAAGTCTATTTTCAAATTTATCCAGCTGAATAGAAATCTGATTGGGGTCGTGTTTTTTGGAAGTAGAAGTTTGTTCAGCTTTAATGGCGTTCCCCAAATCTGCCTTTTTTGTTGCTTGGGCGAGGGGATTGTGCATCGCTTTACTGAGTTCAGTTTCTTTGCTGGGTACGGGAGGTTGGGGAGTGCTCATTTGAGGAAGAGAAAAGTAAATTTTCTGTAGTATACAAGTTTGAGATGAAAAAAAAAGCTGATTTGTATATTTTTCAGCAGTTATTCTTCATTTTCTCTTGACTTTGGATATATATATCAGTATACTGGTTCTTGTATATAAAAATAAACATTAAATTTTATAATGATAGAACAAAAAAATGAAAAGATTTTTTATTATGGTCAGGGGGTTTGGATGTTTGACGATATGGCTTTTGAAACATTTGGGACTGCATTAGCCCACTTTTTAGGAGAGCATAGGGACTTAGAAGTCGCAGCTATGACAAGTAGTTGCAACGATTTTGATTGGTCATATATTGTTGTCTTTAAATAGGAGTTCCGCAAAATCTTGAAAATAGAGAGGAAAAAAATAAAAAGAGAATATGAAAAACTCAATAAACCCCGGTGAAATACGACCCCTCTATCTTCTATCAGAGAAGGGAAAACC
>JAITQZ010000008.1 GCA_031288635.1 Candidatus Peribacteria bacterium
GGTTTTCCCTTCTCTGATAGAAGATAGAGGGGTCGTATTTCACCGGGGTTTATTGAGTTTTTCATATTCTCTTTTTATTTTTTTCCTCTCTATTTTCAAGATTTTGCGGAACTCCTATAGTAAGAAAAAAAAAGAAAAGGATTTGATATTTAAGAGAATTTTGCTATAGTGTGGATGATGTTGAGAAACCGTATTATTAATGACCACTATTCTGATTATCATATTCATAGTGTTTTTTCAGATGGAATGGCTACGGTAGAAGAGATAGTGCAATACGCTTGAAAGCTAGGGATGAAAGAAATCGCTATCACTGACCATAGTGATTTTATGGTAGAAATTTTGAAACAGCGTTGTGGGATTACTCCTTCTGGTGGTGCAAGATACGCCTTAAATAGCCGACAAAATGTACATAATGATGTAAAAGTGATTTTTTGAGTTGAGGGAGATGTGTTAAATGAGGAGGGAGATGTGTGTTTAGAAAATCAGAAGATAGAAGGAAATTTTACAATCCTTTCTGTACATCGAAATAGTTATCAATCTCAACATAACACAGCTACAAAAGGATTGCTCAATGCTATTGAAAGGTATCATGATAAAATACATCTGATAGGTCATCCTTATGATAGGAGACAATTAGGAGAATATATTGATATTAAAGAGGTGGTAGAATTGGCAAATATGTATCATATTCCAATAGAGTTTAACCACTGAACCTTTGCAGAAAAAAGAGATGTCCGCGAAAATCTAGTCTATATGTTAGAAAATGCAGAGCAAATATATGTAAATAGCGATGCTCATAGTTTATCTTCTCTAAGAAAACTGAGGAAAGAATGCTTTGATTTCTTAGCAGAAAAGGGGATTAAATAGCTATTTTAGGTGTCTTATAAAAAACTGATTGTTTTTTCTGAATACTATTGAAAAATAAAGTAATTAATCATAAGAAAGGTCAAATACCATTAAAATATCTCCAGTTTCTGATAATCTATCTAAAATATGAATCTGTTTATTATGGATGATAATATTTCTTAAATGTAAGTCTCCATGAATTGTTCAAAAATAATAATTAGATGCTAAGAAAACAGAAGCGTCGTTTCAATATCCTCTATCAGAACAAATTTTCTCATATTTATTGGTGATTTTGCAGCGTTCAAAATGAAACTTTCATAAAATATCTCAAAACTCTCTAAATAGTGAGAGGTTCATTGGTATTTTCTCTTGTACTACGGTATATCGTTCTTCTCATGGAATATAGTCATATTTGAAGATATTACCAAAACCCTTACCTTGGACATGATGAGGAAATGTGTTATAGAGAGATTGATAGTGTTGTGCCTCATCAGAGGTTGTAAATTTTTTTTCCATATTAGTTAGTAATATATAAATTTAGACAGAAAAAATCAAGAAAGTTTTTCATTTGAAAACGGACAGCATTTTCGTATACTGAGAAAAAAAGGAAGTAATTCCCTCTTTATTGCGTCTTTTCTGCTTATGTATACGGTGGCTGTGTTGGATCGATATATCAATAAATATCTTACAGTGGAGTTCCTCTCTGAAGAAGATTTTTCGCAGATTAAAATTGGTGATAAGTTGGTGTACGGGTTGTCCGATGCGAAGACAGGAGTTTTGAAAAATTCTGTAGGGACCGTAATTGAGACGACTCCTATCAAAGGAGATAATCGATTGTCGGTGAAGTATGTCCGTATTTTACAAGGAGAGGAGAAAACTGATTTTGAACAGCAACAACAGATTGCTCTCAAGATTTTCCCGACCTTCAAAAAGGAGTTCCAAGCTGAATATCCAAATTCAGTCCCGATTACGGCGAGATTTCAGATTTTTTCAGACCAGTTGTATTTCTTTTTTTATTCTGAAGAGCGTTATGTGTTTACGGAGTTTGTAAAAAGGTTTCGCGAGAAGCTAGGGATGAATATGTTTCTTTTTCAAGTAGGAGCGAGGGATATGATGAGAATGTCTTCGTGAGCTGATGGAATGTATGGGTCGTGTGGACAGATGCTTTGCTGTAAATCTCATATGGTGCTGCCAAATATTGAAATCGAGGCTGTCATTATACAAAATTTGGAAGGACGTGATATAGAAAAGCTTAAAGGAAAATGCTGAAAGTTAAAATGTTGTCTGGTTTTTGAATTGGAAGTGTATCTGCAGGAAAGTAAAAGATATCCCCAGAAAGGTAGTAGACTTAATACGTGTAAACTGGTAAGTCATTGTAGAGATAAAGACTGTCAATCTGAGGAATGTCAGGGGATTGTCACGTCATTCAACATTATTACTCAAGAGGTAAATATCAAAACAAAAGACGCATTCTTGAGAATCCCGATTGAGAAATTCACAAATTTGCGTTCTTAGTCAGATTTCTTTGTTTTTATTTTTCATTGTATTATGGAAAAGTATTGAACGTATCTTCGATTATTCCTTACGGCTATTTTGGTGATTGTGCCTGTTTCGCGTATGCTTTTATGGGTCTTGAAAAAAATGAAAAAACTCTGAACTTCTACTTTTTCTTTGCTTGAGGAGCATTATCACACGCAGCAAATCAGAAAAGAATTAGAAGAGAGGAGGGAAGATATTATCAATCCCAAAAGTGAAAACGCAGAGGAAACAGAAAAGGAATTTCAAGAAGTGATTGAAGAGGCGATAGAGGAGGGGAGAGAGAAGATTTCGGAGGATTGAAAGCAGAAGATTACGGAGGATTGAAAGCAGAAGGTTTCGGAAGATTGAGGGCAGAAGATTACAGAAGATTGAAAACAGAAGATTACGGAGGATTGAGGGCAAAAGATTTTGGAAGATGTACCGGTTTTGATATCGAGTATCGCAAATGCATCTTCTGATACTCTTCTGAGAAAATCTTCTGAAATTCCTCTGGATGAAAAGGCTAAAAAGCAACTTGACCGTATCCTGGTAGAAGCGAATTTTCTCAAAAATGAAGGGAAGTTTGAGGACTATGAAAAGAAGATTATTGAAGGGTTAGCTTTGGACCCTAGTAATCTGGAGCTCACCAAATTGTTGGCAGATTTGTATTTCACGTTGGGAAGTCATAAAAAAGCACTTTCCCTTTTGAAAAAAATCATTGAGCGAGACCCTGAAGACCATAAATCTTTGTGGCAAATTGGGGAAATTTACTTTATTAATGGAGATAACCAAACGGCGGAGCTTTTGGTGGAAAAAGCCATCAATCTCAGACCTGATAGTCCAAAGTATAATTTGAGTTTGGTGGAAATCTATTACAATACCGACCGTGTAAATGACGCTATTGCGTGTATGGAAAAAATTATCAAGTTGAGACCTGCGAACACGAACTATTTGCTGACGTTAGCGGAGCTGTATGAAGAGACTGGTGATATTGCAAATGCGAAAAAGCATTACTTCAATATTCTCGAGTTTGAGCCAAGTAATGAAAAAGCGAAGAAAAAGCTGAAACACTACAGCGAATAGGGTTATATGTGTTTCTTGCTTAAAGATTTTGGAAAGATATTTTGCACGAGATACTGCATATCAAAAATGACTTATTAAAGGGCGAATAGAAAATAAGGATGGAAAGCAAATAGCGAAACTTCTTACAAAATATGATTAAACAGTTGCAAACTTCTCTCATTTCCTTATATTTGCAATTGATAAAAATAAAACCTCCAATAAAAATCAGCTTTGCAATGGTGTGGGGTTTGCAAGCTCTTTTACTCAGGTTTTATTCCCGAAAATGGAACTTTCTACATATTACGAACTACTCAAAGACTATATCAGTTTCAAAACTCTTCAAGATACTTCGACGTTTGCTGCAGAAGCAGAAAAAACCGTGAAGTGGCTTGCAGCTCTTTTTCTGAAACAGCAATTTGAAGTCCGTGAATATAGCGTTGATGATACTCCGATTTTGATGGCTAGATATCTGCAAAATAAAAATTTGCCTACGTGTTTGATTTATACCAATTATGATTTACCTTTGCAGGAGATTACGACGGAGCGAAAAAATAATCCTTTTCATCTCTATCTTTGAAAAGAAGAAATTATTGGGAGAGGAGTAGCGGAGCATAAAGGGCAGTTTATTCTCTATTTGACGACTATTCTGGAATTGGTTGCTAATAAAAAGCTTTGATATAATGTAATTTTTTTGGTTGATGGGACACAAAATAGGGTAGGGACGACTCTTTCTGAGTTTTTGGAGCAGCATAGAGAGGAATTGAAAGCAGATTTTTGTTTCTGTTCTGCAGGGAATGGCGTGGAAGAAAAACCGACGTTGGAAGTTGGACAGAGAGGAGGAATGAATTTTGATATAGTGTTGTCCGATACGCTTTCTGGGAATAATACAGTGTTGGAGATGTCGAAACTGCTTACAAAATTTTATAATTCGAATAAGATTGCTATTCCTTACTTTTATTACAATGTCGAGAGGAACAAACCTGAGGCAGAGATTAGGAGATATGGTACTAATTTAGAATATAGGACAATTACGAGGTCGGTAAAACCTAATCATACAATTTTGGAACCAACATTGGAAATTACGGGGATTATTAGTTTGCCAAAATTTGAAAAATCCCAAGGAATGCCTAAAAAAGCTATTGCGAATTTTCAAATGTATCTGGTTCCCAATCAGAATTTTCAGGAGATTATCAATGGGGTACGTCAGCGACTAAAAATGGTCGTTCCTCCGCAAATGAAGACTGAGCTGATTGTTAACGAAGCATATGACCCTTGTAAATTTTCTCTCCAAAATGCTTATGCTCAAAAGGCTATTGCATTGCTTGCGGGGGCTTTCAAAACGCCTGTTGAATATCAGCAGAAAAAAACCTGACTTAAAATTGTTGGGCTCCTTCAGTCTCAGCTTTGCCCGAATATTATTGCGTTGCCTTTTGCTGATGCATCAAGCAATATTGGTAGTGCCAATGAACATCTGCATATTGCTGCGGTGAAAAAGGCTTTGGAGTTTTGTTTTGCTTTTTT
>JAITQZ010000009.1 GCA_031288635.1 Candidatus Peribacteria bacterium
TGTTTGTCGCTGTCAGAGATGTGGAGAATAACGTACATTCTATTATTCCTATCGTAAAGTAAAAAAAATGCTGATTATCCAGTACTGCCAATGCCTCCTATTCCTCTGGCACTGGGATATTTTTCTGCAAACGCTTGGTAGAGGTCAGGGTCTACGACCATTTCTAATGCTGGAATCTGCTGGGAACCAAAACTCCCCTGCTCTGAAAGATACGGGAAAAATTCTAATTGCATCAGTCTGGTGTATGCGGGAATTTCCACGCTATCGGATGTGAAGTTGTAAAGTTGTCCAAGATATTCTCCTCTATAGTCTGCATCGAACACTGCTACACTGTTTGCCACCATTAAGCCTGTTTTCGTAGGTAAGGAACTTCTGGCATACATTCTTGCTCCTCGCCCAGTGGGAAGGTAGATTTTTACCCCCATTCAGACTTTAGCGATGGTTCATGGTGCTACACGAAAATCAGCGACACACTTTACATCTCGACACACTGAATCAGGTGTCCCTTTTATGGGAAGAAGTCTTTCATCATACGTGCAGATAAGGATATTTTGCATTAGTGGAAAAAAAGAAACATAAAACTGAGGGAGAGTATACAGATTTCTCTTGCTCTTGCAATCCTTTGGCACATCCCTATGTTCAAGCTGATGAATACCAAACAGCTCAAATCCAAAATCAAAACTGTGCAAAATCTCCAAAAAATTATCTGAGCTTTGGAAATAGCTTCAAGGGCAAAACTCCAAAAACTTAAGCAGCAGACAGTTTTTTTCAAAAACTTTTTTTATGAATTTCTCCACGTGTTGAATTATGTGCAAAAGCAGATTGACCTGCGAGATAGTGAGGTACTCAATACCTACCCTGATGGGAAAAGGCTGTTGATGGTCATTACCACGGATAAAGGGCTGGCTGGGGGAGTGAATACGAATTTGTTGAAGAGAATTGACCATTCCTATGGACAGAGAAAAGAAAAAGCTGATATTATCGCAATTGGGAAAAAGGGGGAAGAGTTTTTTCTCAAAAATGGGTGGAATGTCGTTGCGGCTCTTCATCCCAAAGACAAAATCACTTCGGGAGAACTGATAGAATTATATGCCTATGTGTGGTCTGCTATTTATGAAAAGAAGTATTCCAAAGTGAAGATTTACTTTAATTTTTACAAGAACTCTCTCGTGCAACGTCCTGCGAGAATTACATTGTTTCCTTTGCTACCGGAAACCTTGGAAGAATTTATTAAAGAAATTGAACTAAAAAGTCCTGTGAATAGGAAAGAATTCAAAGAGCTGCTCATTGAACCAAATGTGGAAACCTACAGAGACCACATCATCCAATATCTGATTGAAAATATCCTCTACTACACGATTTTGAATGCAAAGATTTCTGAACACGCTTCGCGTATGGTCGCAATGAAACATTCTAAAGATAACTGTTCTGATTTGGAGAAACGTTTGACTGGTGTGTACAACACCACTCGCCAAAAAAAGATTACTCAGGAGATTTCAGAAATTGTCAGTACCAAAAGTGCTATTGAAGGAGGGTTTTGATAGCAAGGCTATTTGTTATTGGAATGCTGCTGCTCTAAAAATGCTTGATGTTGTGTTTTTTCTGTCGTGAAGATTTCTTGTAGACCAGCCAGGACAGCTTTTACTTCTTCTGCACCATCTTTGTGGATATGTACAAGTCTCTCAATGATATTGTGATAGTCCGAGAATGGCAGAATTTCTCCATATTGTTTCTGTAAGCTTTGATATGAACGTTGATAGTTTTCATATGCGAGGGGCAGATTAAATTGTTGATCAAAAAAATAGTCTAAAATCTGTTCGTGATTTTTACGAAGTGTTTCTAACATCGTGCGATGTTTTTCTACGTTTCCAATAATTCCACGCACGTTTTCCAGCCTTCTTCGTAGGTCATTATTTGCTCCTCGTAAGATATTCTTCTGTAAGGTGGAATGATGCATAACATTCATCACCTCCTCCAAATGCTGATGTACATTATGGATATCGAAATTCTGGGCGGACTGGGTTACAGCTCTGAGTTCTTGTAATTTTCTGAGAAAAGTGCCATTATCTTTGAGTTCTACCCTACTAAAGCATTCTAAATCGGTAATGAGGAGTAGAATTTCGCGTTGATATTCAGCGTAATCCGTCTGATTTTCTGCTTCGGTTTGCAAGGTATGATACTGACTCCTGATGGCGTCATAGAGCGAGTCGAAGGTGTTGAACATCGTGTTTTTTTCAGACTGTCTTTTCTCTCCCGGAGTCAACTTGGTTTTAGGATGGGGATGAGCGGAGGTTATCACATCTCTAAAAATCAGAATTTTTCCCTCAATGAAAAGAACTCTTGAAGACGTTTTATCCAGCCATTTGGGATTTGTAAACAGCTTTTTTACCTGTTGGTCAATATCAGCGTCCTGAGGGTTAAGCTGGAAATGCTCAATAAATTTTGGTGGCAAATTCTGCGGGTCTACGACGAGATAATCAAGAAACGTCTGATACAACGTTTTATTCGTCTGTTCCTTGTGGACTCTGAAATAGTAGTCTATCGGCGACAAGGCTCTGAGGAGACGTTCATAAAGATGACTTTTCAAAGCATTGGTTCTCGTATGCGGGAATGCTTCGGGAAGGTCTTTTATGACTCCTTTTTCAACGCCTTGTTGTCGATGGGAGATTTGGGTATTGAGCGACATTATTTTCGTGAAATGAAGAAGTAAAGCTATTTTGTATGGGTGATAATCTCGCTGATATCAACTACAATGGCTTGGTGTACGATATGTGATTTCAGGAAATGTCTGATTTTTGGTACTAGTTGCTTTTTTGCTACTTTTAGAGAACAGTTGACTTTCGCCAAGGTGATATGAGGGATATTTCTTTCGTCTTTCATTAATGCTTTGTAAATACTATCTTCGTTGTGGGGCTGGAGAACAATATACACTTCTTGGTCTACAAAACTTTCTCGTGCGTCAACGTGATGAAAGGTTTGGTCAGATTTTTCATTAGGATTTATGTGTTCCAAGTTGGCTATAGATTTTCTTATCATATCAAGGAATTGTAAGGTGTGTATCACTGCTGCAGCAGAGACGTTTTTTTGATAGTTGAGCGTCAAATGGTGTTCTTTTTTTACATCTCCAGAAATCCCTTCTGCACGTAAAATTGTTTCGATTTCAGCAGAAAGTGCTGCCAAAGCTAATTTGGAGTTTTTGAGAAGTCTGAGTTCGTGATATACCGTATTGAAGGTGGAGGATTTCGTCGGTTCTTCCATAGTTCATACATAGAATATAAATGTGTTGACATTATATGTATATTGCTGTGTATTGCAAGAGAAAAAAACATCAAAAAAAGATTTGTATTTTTTATCCAGAATCGTATATACATATTGTCGTTCAATTATGACGGCAAACTTTTATTCCTATTATGTGTGTGCAATGAGTGAAGAAAACCAGATGATTGTAAGCCAGACGAAACTGTTCGTTGGAGGGCTCAATCGACAAATGAGAGGTCAAGACCTCAGAGAAGAATTCTCTAAGTATGGAGAAGTGGTATTTGCTAGAGTAAATCTCGACAGAGAGACGAAAAAAAGCAAAGGATTTGGATTTGTAGAATTTGCTAATGCAGAAGATGCTGCTAAAGCAAAGGCTGAAATGGATGGACAAGAGGTTTGGGGAAGAGCTATCAAAGTAGACTTTGCCAAAGAAGATCCTACCAAGATGTACCACAAATCTGAAGAACATACTCCTGAAACTCCTGCAGCAGCAGCTGACGAAGAAAGTAAACAAGAAGCTACAACAGAAGCTGGAGATGATGAAACAGAAGTAGATGAAACAGAAGTAGATGAAACTGCTTTCTAAAGACGAAAAAGTTCCAGAAAAAAATCTGATTTCGGTCAGGTTTTTTTGTTTTTTTATAGGAGTTCCGCAAAATCTTGAAAATAGAGAGGAAAAAAATAAAAAGAGAATATGAAAAACTCAATAAACCCCGGTGAAATACGACCCCTCTATCTTCTATCAGAGAAGGGAAAACC
>JAITQZ010000065.1 GCA_031288635.1 Candidatus Peribacteria bacterium
TTTTTTCTTGGACAGCAGTGTGATAAAAAAGACAAGCTCTAGGGGAGGAACTTGTCTAGGAAAGGTTGATGAACGGGAATTAATTATTTTTCTTTTGTTTCAATCTTTTTTGCTCATACCGTTTCGGTAGTTTTTTCTGCACGTTGTTGTTCTTTTGTTTTCATAATGTAAGGATGTAAAATTTTAGTAAGGTCTTCAATGAGAAGTTGTAATTGAGGGTAGTTTCTGTTGAGCTGTTCTTTATCTTGTTTTTCTAATCCGTTGTAAGCATCTAAAAAATTCTGTATCATTTCTCTATTCTCTTTATCTTTAGTCTCTTTGGATGAATCCCCAAAATCTACTTTTTTACTGGCGTCGAAGGAGAGTTTCTCTCGTGGTTGTTTGTTGTTGTCTTGTTCGTATTTATTCGCCATTTCTTGAAATTTACTTATTTCTTTTGTAGAAAAAGTAAAGGCTTTGGTGTCCACATTTTTGGTCTTGTTATCTAAACCATTAGCAGATACGTTTTTTTATTGTTGTTGGGAAAGATTCATTTTTATTAGATATAAGTTTAAAAGTTATTTGAGCAGCTTTAAGTGAAAGCCGTCAACATCATGAGTGAGTTCGTACTTGAATTGTTCTTTGCTGATTTCTATGTCATAGCGATTTTCTCCGTTTGGAAGTTGGTATTCGTTCTTGCCATTTTGGTCATTGATATGCAAGACGAGCAATTTTGTTCTTCTCTGATTATTAAACCAGAAGTTAATTGGGATGATTGCGTCTCCATACGGGGTGAGTGTTGGTTTGATGTCGTTTCCGATTACTTCAAAGCCGAATAGTTGATCATTTCTTTTTCCTCCCTCAAAGTCTACGAGTCCTCCGTTTTGCAAATCAGCTTTGATTTGGTTGAGATGTTTATGGGAAAGTTGGTTTCCATTATCGTGAGAAAGGTTTTTATTGAATTTTGCTAAATCTCCTAGTCCACTGTTTTCGTCTGCAATCAAAGCAGAAAGTTCTGCTTCCAGAGTGTCTCGGTCATGAGAGTGTGGGGTTCCTGCCCCATTGGTTTTGATTTCTTCGTCAGTCATCAGTAGTAGGGGTAAGAACTAAAAGGCAGCATCCAACATTCCATTGAGTTTTTCTATATCTTGTGCGTCTTGTTGGGCTTGTTCAGCTTTTTTAGTGTTTAAGCTTTCTATAGCTTGGATTGCTTCCATCAAATGGTATTTTTTGATGACATCTGCCATCTTTTCTACAGCTTTTTTGAAAATCTCAACGAGGACATCCATAGTGTGGTCGTCTATTTGATTATTTTCAATCATTGCTTTGATTCCTCGTCCCATTTCCCAGTCTGGCATATTGTTAATGATAGAGAGAATGTAGTCTTGTCTGGTCATTCAATCACTACTGAAATAAAAAGCTTGCACTCTAAGTATACTCGGAATGAGAAAAAAAGCAAAAAAAATCAGACTTTTTCGTTTTTTTTAGGAAGGGGATATTTTCTTGAAACTTATTTTAACTATGATTTTAAAAAGATTTTGTAAATGTTTACTATGGCTCGCAAGTGTCGCTTGTGTTCAGAATGAATCCCCTAAAAAGAGTTCTCGATTCCTTGATGATAAAAGGATACTTTTGGAGGATATCAAGTTGGGGAGCGAATAAGGTTTTTTATCTTGAAAACCATAAATGCTTTGCTATGCTCAGAGTGTATTGTAGTCTCTGTCCGAAATGTCGGTATTGTTATGTTTCAAATCTTTCTCATTAACTACGTATGCTCTATCAATTCAAATCTCAGCCTTCTGATTTCATTGTAGAAGAACTGCTTTCTGTGCAACCTAGCGGGAAAGGAGATGTTTTGTATGTATTTTTTCAAAAAGAAAATCTGACTACGATGGAGGTTTTGGAGCATTTGCAACGTTCGTTTCCGCTTTCTCGTGAGGACTTTGGCATTGCAGGATTGAAAGATAAAGTGGGGATTACGAGACAATGGATTACGGTTTTTCGTAGTAGGTTGGAGAGCGTAGGAGGGGAGTCAGCTTTTTTATTTGTTCTCTCAGAACGTGTGAAAGTGTTAGAGGTGACCCGAGGAGAAAAGCCGTTGAGGATTGGAGGGAATGCAGGAAATAGGTTTGCGATAAGGTTGTGTGCGTCGGCTTCTTCGTTGGATGGTGGTGTACGAGCAGAGAAGAAAAA
This sequence comes from Candidatus Peribacteria bacterium, assembly GCA_031288635.1. The sequence goes on from JAITQZ010000065.1 coordinate 2,173, forward strand.
TTTGATTTTACAGAATGTGGAGCAGGTGAAGGCGAAGGGGTTCCCGAATTGTTTTGGGGTTCAGAGATTTGGGAAAGGGATGAAGAATTTCTGGGAAGCGAAAGAGGTTTTGTGTTGACAAACCCTCTCCCCTTCGGGGTCATCCCCTCTCGCAGTTGGTGCGGGACAGGCTTTATCAGGGGGCACCGCAACTTCTGTCTCGTATCATCTCAGGTTTATGTTGCAGGCGTTTGCGAGTGGGTGGTTTAATGAGTATGTGATGAGGAGACGAGACAAAGGACAGCATTTGTTGAATGGGGATATTGTGGTAGACCGTTATCAGCCAGAAGGAGCGAGGGTAGGCGTGTATGAAAATGGGGGAGTGAAAGTGGTTGATTACGAGAGATTGAAGAAGAGAAATGAAGAAAAGGGGATTTGGGAGATTTCAGAAAATTTTTTGGTTGATAGTCCTTCTTGTGCTGCAACAACGAGGAAGCCTTTGTGGACTCCGACGGGACCGATGGTAGGGTGGAATTTACTGGTCCCTTCAATGGGGAGCAAGGCGAGAGTGAGAGAGGAGCAGCTTTTTGAGGTAGCTGGGTTTGATGAACAGGTATTGGCAAGAGGTAAAGCATATCATTTGCGAGGGGTGCGTCGTCCGTTGTGGGTGAGGGTGGAGGATTTGGAGGTGTGGTTTGAGGGAAATGATTGTCTGCTTCACTTTTCATTGCCGACGGGGAGTTATGCGACGGTGTTGTTGGCGTTTGTTCTGGCGGGAGTGGATGCGTTGACCTTGAAAGATAATAGGCTGGAGATACCGAGAGTTGTAAAAAACAGGCAATTATAATTGCCTGTTTTTGAAGTATTTTATCTCTTAATAAGTCCATTTGTCATCTTCGGGGAAGAGTACATTTTTGGGATTCTTCTCATCAGATGGTTCCGAAGCAAAGGTTGCAATCTCTGTAAGATTTTCGCTTCCAGGAAGCTGGTCAATATAGTGCAAATTTTCAGCGATATTTTTATCATTTTCTGCAGAAACACATTGGTTTTTTTCAGCATTGACTAAGAGTAGTATGCGGTATACTTTTACTTCCTCCTGCCGTTTCATAGCTTTCCAAAATTTTTTTAAGTCATTTCGGTTTCCGCAAATAATGATTTTCCCAGTATTGTCATCACCTAACTCGATTTTACTTATGAGGGGGAAACATCCCATAGTTGACCCAATTCTATCAATGAAGAAAGAGTGGGCTGTTCTGTCTAGTCTCATCCACCAGCCCCATTTTGGTTTCCATCCGAGTTGAAGGGCTTTTGCTCTCGTGGTACCTTTGAGAGTTTTTCTTTCATAGATTCTGAAGACACAGTCATAGCAGTTTTTTTCATCTGCTGTAATCTGTTTCAATTTTGTTTGTCTCCATTCAGAGTACCAGTCAACCTTCGGGAAGAAGGTATCTACTCCCTCGAACGTATGCCGAATTTCCGTCAGACATACCATATCAGCGTATTGAAGAGCTTCCTCATAAATACTGGCTCCTCCGATGAAAAAAACTTTTTCATCTTGTTCGGTCAGTTTTAGGGATTCCTCTACTGAATGAGCTACTTCTGCCCCCTCTAGTTTCAAATCTTTGTTTCGTGAAATCACGATGTTTCTCCGATTTGGTAAAGGGCGGACTTTTGGAGGGAGAGAGTCCCAAGTTTTACGACCCATTATGACGGTATGTCCCGTGGTAATTCCTTTGAATCGTCTCAGCTCATTTGGCAGATGACATAGCAATCCACCGTTTTTACCGATACCATACTCTTCGTCGATAGCGACGATAATGCAAATTTTTCTTTCCATTGTGTTTAAAATTTACTTTGTTATTATTCAGATTTGTTTTTTTAAGACTATACGGATATATCTATCTAAAGTCAAGGTGAAAATGTTCTCTGAAGTTATAAATTTTTGCTAAAAACTGAAATTTAACTATACTTAAAGAAGACTTTATTTTTTAATTTAAAAATGTTGATGCGAATGGGAATATTAGAATTTCTTTGAGGATTAGGACTTTTTTTGTTTGGGATTTATTATTTGGAACAGGCGGTTGCTGTCTTTTCCAAGGGAGGCTTTAAACAGCTTTTGAAAAAATTTACTTCTAATACCACATCTTCAGTAGTAACAGGAATTATTTCTACGCTTATCGTACAGAGTAGTAATTTGATTTCTGTTCTTGTGCTGGCTTTTGTTTGAACGGGAATTCTTTCGTTGACTGGAGCGTTAGCGGTGATGCTTGGGTCTAATATTGGGACGACAATTCCTGATGCTTTGTTAGGGTCGATAGGATTACAGTACGATATAAAAATGCTGACCTTTCCAATGCTGCTTTTGGGAGCAATTGGGATTACTTTTTTTTCTAATAAAGATAAAGTGGTTGTTGTGAGTAAGGCGATTATTGCTTTAGCTTTGACCTTTCTTTCGTTTTCGTTGATGAAAAGTGGGTTGATGTTTCTGACAACACAGGTAGACCTCAGTATGTTTATGACGATGAGTCCGTGGATTTTCTTTTTAGTCGGACTTTTACTGACTCTTTTAGTGCAGTCGGGAGGGGCGGTATTTATTATTGCTCTGACTTCTGTGAGTTCTGGATTGATTACTGCGGAAGCTTCGTTGCCTATCTTTTTTGCAACGTATTTAGGGGCTACGATTACGATTGTGATTGCTTCTTTGGGGAAACAGCCTGCTATCAAAAAGCAGGTAGCTATGGGGCACGTGGGCTTTAATCTTTTGGTTGCGGGACTGGGAATGCTGACCTTACCGTGGATTAAAGAATTGCTTGTTACAGAGGGCTTCCCACGTTGGGGAGACATCAGAACCTTAGCAATTTTTTATGTTGCATTTAGGACGATGGTTGGTGTATTGGTGTTTCCTTTTTTGGGGTTTTTTGCACGTGTGTTTCAGAAATATATTATCGATGACGGACTCCAGTTTTCTTTGGCAATTCAAAAAATTCAAATCCTTCCGCTGGATGTTGAATTGACTTTGCTCGCGGTCAAGCAAGATTTACTCTTGTATTTCAAGGAAGTCATCGGATATAATCTGAATATTCGAGATTTTTATTTAACTGATGTTTCCCAATCTCAGGAGAATGTGGAGAACCTGTTTCAGCGTGAGATGAATTTTTGAGAGACCTATCTTAAAAAGAAATATCAAGAAACGAAAGTTATCCAAGAACAGCTTTTGAATGTTTTGGCAACTATGACTCAGATAGAAATCCAGAAAGCAGAAGAAGCAGACCAGATTACTTCGCTTTATCAGGTGGTGATTGATATTGGGGATTCTTCAAAGTATTTGAAAGATGTTCGAGACCGTGTGGAGGATTGGCAATGGAGTACGAGTGCCGACCTACAAAAAGATTACAATACGCTGAGAAAAATGGTGTTGGAGTTCTATGCTTCTGTATTGCATTTATTGGCTCATTTAGACGATAGACATGCCTTTGAGTTATTGCATAATTTGTTAGAGAAAATTGAGAAGAACGATAAAAAATATCTGACCATGTTTAAGTACAAAGAAGATGTAGAGCTGACAAATTTAATTCAGGTGAATCGTTATTTTTCGATGTCGTGTTTTTCTCTGGTAAGAGCTGTGGAAAAAATAACACTGAGCCAGGAGGACAAAAAGTATTTGAAGGAACACATCAAGGAATTATTTTAGTATGTTCGTTTCTCTTCACACGGTACTTCTACCATTCTACAGAGCTGTGAGGAGATGGTAAAGCAGTACTGTTTTTGTTCTTTGATAGTGAAGACGAGGGCAATTTGATTGAGGGGAGCATTTGCGGTATCTCGTTGAATAAGGCAGTTTCCTTGATAGGGAGAGAATCGGAGAGTAATTTGCTTTTGTTTCGTAGGGATATTTGCTGTAGGGTCTGAAATGATACTTGCTATGATAAATTTGTCTTTGAAGGTTTCTGTGTGATAGAGGCTGTTGTCAGTGGTGGTAAAGTATTCAAAGGTAATAGTATCGCTACCACTATTGAGAGTTGCTCTCATTCCTGTATAGTTTTGTCCTGCATATCTGGAAGAAGTCAGATTTTTAGTATAGTGAGATTGGTAGTCGGTGAGGATTGCCTCTTTCACGGTTTTTCGTTGGAGTTTGCTTAATTGGTCGCTGGTAAAACTCATCGTCATCATTGTGATGATGCCCATAATAATGAGTACAATCAGCATTTCCATCAAAGTAAAGGCTTTCATCAGAGGAATGAATAAAGATAAAGCTGATTTGTTTTTATGAAAAACTAGAGAAAATACAATGGTTTCTTCTCCGGTTCTATTATAAAGAATCCAAGGAAGAAAAATAATTGTAAACAGTTCTTTACACATTATTTTACACAAAAATAGAAAAAGGATATATATATATCTGTAAATATTCTCAAAAATTTGCATAAGATAAAATTTTGATTATACTTCAGTCAAGGATATTTTATCTTTTAATAAAGAAAACGATGAAAAAAGCAGGTTATTATGTA
>JAITQZ010000070.1 GCA_031288635.1 Candidatus Peribacteria bacterium
GAAATATACAATTACGAAGTTGAACAATTCTCTTGCCTTACAAACTTATTTCCCCATAATCCTATCAACTGACATTTTAACTGTGTTCATTTTACTGACAATTTAACTGTGTTGTAACAAGGAGAATATACCAAAGAAATCTACCTTATTTTTCAATAATTTCCCTATAATTTGTTGAATCAATTCCAATAAAAGTAGCTGTGGGATAATGCTGAGCAAAAAATATTCCGCAAATATAGCAACATTTATGGATTAAGAAAAAGAAACCTAATTTTTAATGATTATCTCTCAGCACTTTTTATTGCCTTTCTCTGGCTATTCCCTATATATGATAACATCTTTATCTTTCTTTTTTTCCTAATGTCCTTTTCCGAGCAAACCCACCACCTCCAAACCCTCACAATCACCACAAACCTCACAACGCTGCCCAATATCACTGAAATCTACCAAGACCTCATCGACAACCTCACTCAACATAACCACCTCTATTACGTCCAAGCTCAACCAATCATCTCCGACACCGAATACGACCAACTTTTCGACTTTCTCAAAAGGATTGAAGAGGAATTTCCCTACCTGATTTCCAGCAATTCCCCTACCCAATCACTCATCGGACAAATTGCAGAAGGATTTGAAAAAGCTGACCACACAATCCCGTTACTCTCACTTGAAAACAGCTACGATGCCCAAGATTTAATTGCTTTCGACGAAAGAATAGCAAGATTTCTAGCCAAACACCAAATGGAAAATTGGAAATACACCATAGAACCCAAATACGACGGAATTTCTGTAGAATTCATCTACGAAAACGGACAACTCACCAAAGCTATTACGCGTGGAGATGGAATTACCGGGGAGGACATCACTCTCAATGCAAAAACCATCACCAATCTCCCGAAAATCCTCCCTACAGCACCAACCTTTCTCTCCGTACGCGGAGAAATTATGATGCCAAAATCCGTACGAAAAACCACCAACCAACAAAGAGAAAAAGACGGAAAAGAAATCTTCGCTAATACCAGAAACGCAGCTGCAGGAAGCATAAAATTACTAGATAGCGGAGAAGTCGTAAAAAGAGGTCTAGCTTGTTTTATCTATGAATGTCTTTCAGCCAAAAATGAAAATGGAGAATCCATAGAATGCGATATTTCTGCATTTTGATTCCCCAATGTGGAATTACCAGCAAAAGAAATGGATATCACACAAGTAAAACAGTACTGCTTGGCTCCAGAGACAAAACAATTCTTGATGGAGATGGACTTTGATTTTGACGGTCTCGTAATAAAAACCAACGATTCCCTTTCCCGCCAACACCTCTGATATACCAACCACCATCCTCGTCGAGCTATCGCCTACAAATTCCCTGCTGAACAGGCAAGTACCCAAATTCTTTCCGTCGATTTTCAAGTAGGAAGAAGTGGAATCATTACGCCTGTCGCTAATCTGACTCCTGTAAAACTCTCTGGAGTAGAGATTTCCAGAGTCAGTTTGCACAACTTTGATTTTATTAAACAAAAAGAAATCAAAAAATCAGATTTTGTCCGAATTCAGAGAAGTGGAGAGGTCATTCCCTATATCACCAGTATCATCAAAGACCGCAGAAATGGAACAGAAGAACTCATTGAACCGCCACTTTTTTGTCCCGTTTGCCAAGCTCCCATCACAAATATGGATATCCATTATTACTGTACCAACCCCAACTGCCCTGCTCAAGTCAAAGAAAAAATTCTCCACTTTGTGAGCAAAGAGGCAATGGATATCCAGGGAATTGGAGAAAGTGTAGTAGAAACCCTGGTCAAACAAGAGCTCCTCCATAACGTTGCTGACCTCTACAAACTAGAGGACCCTCAAATGCGAATAGTACTAAGAACTTTCCCCGGATTTGGTGATAAAAGGATTTATGAAATTTCCAGAGCCATCAAAGCTTCCAAAAAACAACCCTTTTGGAGACTAATCAACGCACTAGGCATTCCCCATATTGGACACAAAACCGCACAAGATATCGCTGCTTTTCTCAAGACAGAAAAAGCTGACTCGCTTTCCGACCTCCAATCCATTTTAACCGACACAGAAAAAATGGTCGCTCTCTACGGAGTAGGAGAAAAAACCGTACAAGCTCTCCAAAACTTTTTTTCCAACCCTCAAACACAAACGCTCTTAAAGCAGCTCCAAGACTACGGACTAAATTTTTCCGCGAGAGATACAGCAAGTGCAGAAAAACCCCATCTCGGAAACTTTTCTCTAACAGGAGTATTTCCTTTCCCCAAAGAGCAAATCAGAGAAGCACTAGAAAACCTCTGATACACCTTTCACACCGTACCAAACAAACAGACTTCTTTTGTCTTCATCTGACAACACGCAGGGAATAAAGCACAGAAAACCGCAGAATACCAACTCAAAACCTATCGTGATTGGGACGAAATCACCACCGCTTTTCCTGTACTCAAACAGCTTCAAGCAAACACAAAACCAAAATTCGTCGCTCCCCCAATCATCCAAAACAGCCTTTTCTAGTGCTCATCAATAAACATTGTCTTAGACCTATATTGAATGGCCTCCGCCAAATGTGCAACCAAAATCTGCTCAACATTTTGCATATCAGCAATCGTCCTCGCCAATTTAACCGTCCTATGCACAACTCTCCCTGATAAATGCAAAGCAGTGGCAGCCTGAGAAAGGAAGTCTTTGCATTCACTCATTAACGGAATAAGCATCTGCAATTCTTTTGCAGTCATATGAGCATTTGCGTGAATGGGCAACCCGCGAAACCTTGCTTGCTGGATTTTCCGTGCTGAAACCACCTTTGCTCTCAATGCTTCAGAATTTTCTCACGGTTGCACTTCCAACAGCGTATCAATAGGTTCACGAGGAATCTCTAGAATAATATCAATCCTATCCAACAGCGGGCCAGAAATTTTGTTTTGATACCTTTTGATGTCCATCGCCGAACACGAACACGACTTATATTTATCCTTGTAATACCCACATTTACAGGGGTTCATTGACGCAACAAACATAAAATTAGCAGGATACTCCACACTTCACGCCACTCTCGAAATATGTACTGCTCTCTCCTCCAAAGGCTGCCTCAATACCTCCAATGTCTCCCTCGGGAACTCCGTCAGCTCATCAAAAAAGAGAATCCCTTTATGAGCCAAAGAAACCTCTCCTGGCGTTAACTGACTCCCTCCTCAAATAATAGAAAATCTCGAAGCCGTATGATGAATTTGCCTAAACGGTCTACGAGTAATCAGTGGAAGGTCTTTATTGAGTTTCCCAACAACAGAATAAATCTGACTAACTTCAAGCATCTCCTCAAACTCTAAAGGCGGCAAAATACTTTGCATTGCCTTGCTCATCATCGTTTTTCCACTCCCCGGAGCCCCAACCATCAACGCATTATGAAATCCCGCCGCCGCAATCGCTAACGCTCTCTTGGCAAAGAGTTGCCCTTTGATATACTGAAAATCATCAGCTATCAACTGCTCATCAGAAAGGTCGTGAAGATTTTTCGGGATTGCTAAATGAGGCAACTCTTTCCCCAAAACAAAATACGCCACTAACTCTCAAAAATGCTCTACAGGATACACCGAAATCCCCGGGATATACTCCAATTCAAACAGATTTTCTTTTGGGATAAAAAACTCTTTCCAGCCTTTTTTCTTCGCTGAAAGCACACAAGGCAATAAGCCATTAATCCTTTTTACACTCCCATCCAATCCCAACTCCCCAAAAAACAACGCATTCGCTACCTTATCCGAATGCTGAAATTTCCCTTCTTGGATAAGCAGCAAAAGCGAAAGAGCCATCGGCATATCAAACCCCGTCCCAACTTTGCGAATATCGCTTGGAGCCAAATTGAGAATAAACTTGAGAGCCGGAAGTCTAATATTGCAATTTCTAAATGTACCACGGATACGCTCTTTGGCTTCCTTAATCATAATATCTGCCAATCCAATAATCTCCATCGTAGGCAAGGCGTTACTCGAATCTGCTTCAATATGGATTTCGTGCCCAATCAATCCCAGATTGGTAAAGGTTTTTACGATTTGTACCATAATGTATAAGTTGTCATAAATATCTAGCTTATAGTCAAAAATAAATGAAATGCAAGAGAAAGTTAAAAAAACTAGTATTTAATCTTTTTTTCTATATACTATTCTCATCCAAGCTTAACACATTGTTCTTTTACCTCTTTATCACATCCCCATGAAAAAAAGAATGCTGTTTTATTCCATAGTTGCTATAGGACTACTCCTTGTAAGCGGAGGTCAATGAATAATCTCCACAACACAAGCAGCATTAGTTGATGACGCCATAGCGTGGGCATACACCAAAGGACTAACAAGGTATTACACTAATGAAGATTTTGGTATAAACCGCTCTATTAGAAGAGATGAAGCTGCTAAGTTTTTTGTTCAATTTGCAAAAGCTCTCGGGAAAACCGACTACGTTAGAAGTGATAGTCAATGCCAATTTTCTGATCTAAATGGAGCTATTAGCGATTTAAGAGATATGGTAATAGAGTCGTGTAGACTAGGAATTTTTAATGGAGCAAATAAGAAATTTTATCCAGCAGGAAATCTTACGAACGCTGAAGGAGTAGCAGTTTTAATCAGGATTGTCTATGGGTCTTTATCTGAAAATGGATCACACTGGGCAAACAACTATTACAATAAAGCAGAAGAATTAGAAATATTTATAAACGTAGATATGAAACAAGAGAAGAATAGTGTTAGCAATAGAGAAAATATTGTAAAGATGATGTATAGTGCAAGAAATGTAAAGACCAATACCACTGATAAACAAGATAGCACAATCGTACAACAGGTCGGTACGTGTGTCTCTAAGCTAAAAGATGTTAAGGCGATACAAATAGATGATGTAGTAAAAAACTGTTCTTATAAAGATAAAACGTGAATATTACCTGATGGTTTTGGTTGAGCCTTTCCTTTTGCATTTATCTTTAATGAAAAATTGGTTGCAGGAGAGCCATTTAATCCAGATAATCCATCATCTGAAAAAGTCTGTTCATGGGAAGAGAGTTGGTGAACAAACACTTTCTTTGAAAGACCTTTTCAAGATTTATTTGATGTGTATAGTAAAAGAGATACCGGATTAAATCCTTATCAAAAAATCATAAACTTATGACTACTGAACTTTTTCTCTTACGATTCTTATGGTGATGTAGTATATTGTTATCCTTATACAGAAGATAGCAGTAGTTATACTAGAAATGGTGATTGTAAAATGATTAATAATTGATGGACAGATGGAACGAACTATTTTATTCCTTGATATAGATTATCCGACTTTTCGAAAGTAGATTGGAACGCTAAATATTACGTCATTAATGATCAACTTTACAAAGCAGGAGATTGGGAATTCGCAGGCATTGAAAACTATAAAATCATCTTTCAAAGGTTAAATAACATCATAGAATATCCAGAAACCATGACTACCTCATTTACTCTAGAAACTTGTGAAATTAACTTATAACGAGATACAATGAACATCTAATAAGTTCCTCGCTAAACACCTTTTTTCTATCTCTAGCAGGTAATACAATATAGCATAATAAGTAGCCTCTTTTCAAGTACATTATAATAATTTACATACAGAAAGTCAATGTTATTAATACATCATTTCCTTAATAAAGAGTTGATAGCAGAAAAATAGAGAAATCTCCCTCTACACATCCAAATCTTTCACACTTTTCGCGTGCGTCAAGATGAAATGCTTTCTGCTCTGCACATCTTCTCCCATCAAAATTCTGAAAAGCCTATCCGCCTCTTCTGCATCCTCTACCGTAATCTTTTTCATCAGCCTTTTTTCTGGGTTCATTGTCGTCTCTCGGAGCTGTTCGGCATTCATCTCTCCCAAACCTTTATATCTCTGAATTTCTACCTTGTCATCAGCACTGAAACCATACATCGTTGGCATATGCTCTTCATTATACACATACACTTCTTTGCTCCCTTTACTAAATTTATAAATCGGAGGCACCGCCGCAAACACGTGTCCCTCTTCTACCAAATTTCTCATAAATCTAAAGAAAAACGTGAGCAACAGCGTCCTAATATGGGCACCATCCACATCGGCATCCGTCATAATAATAATTTTCTCATACCTCAACGTCTCTGAGTCGTAATTCTCTTTAATCCCTGTCCCAATTGCCGTAATCAGATTTTTCACTTCCTGATTTGCCATAATTTTTTGGATAGAAGCCTGTTCGGTATTCAAAATCTTTCCTCTCAGCGGCAAGATAGCTTGGAATTTACTGTCCCTTCCCTGTTTCGCACTTCCTCCGGCTGAATCTCCCTCTACAATATACAGCTCTGTCCCCTTGTTGCCTCTCTTACTACAGTCTGCAAGCTTTCCCGGCAAGACTCCACCAGACAACACATTTTTTCTAAGAACGGTTTCTTTCGCAAACTTCGCTGCCAACCTCGCACGAGCTGCTAAATCAATTTTTTCAAAAATTCTATCAAACTCCTCAGGCTGGTCTGTAAACACCTGTCTCAGATATTCATACGTAATTTTTTCCACTTCTGTCCTCACGTAAGCATTTCCAAGCCTTCCTTTGGTCTGCCCTTCAAACTGTGGTTCCGGGATTTTTACCGTAATAATCCCATAGAGCCCATCTACTACATCACTATATTGAAATTCTCAGATTTTTCTATCAATCTTTTCTTTCTCTTTCCCTATTTCATTAATAATCCTCAATAAAGCTGACTTAAACCCCAACAAATGACTCCCTCCATCACGGGTCGGAATATTGTTCACAAAAGAAAGCGTATGGTCATTACTCGTAGCTACAAATTGAAAAGCAATCTCTGCCAACGTGTCTTTCCCTTCGGCTTTGAAATAATGAGCTGAAGAAAGCCTTTGCTGCTCTCCCACCAAATTATTGAGCCGAGTCTTAATACCCCCTTCATAATAAAATCTTTCTTTAAGCCCGGTAGCTTGATTGATAATGGTAAAAGTTACCCCCGGAGTCAAATAAGCAGACTGTTTCATCCTCTGTACTTCTGTACTTTCTACAAATTCTACCGTATCAAAAATCGTAGGGTCAGGCATAAAGGTGACGCTCGTTCCATTCTTGTCCGTTTCTCCAATTTCTTGGATACCTCCCTGAGGAATCCCTCTTTCAAAACGCATTTTGTAAAGTTTCCCATTTTTGTGTACCACCACCTCAAGCCACGTAGACAATGCATTTACAACACTCGCACCCACTCCGTGCAATCCTCCAGAAACTTTGTATACCGATTTATCAAACTTTCCTCCAGCGTGCAGTACCGTATACACTGTTTCTAAAGCTGATTTTCCTGTCTTGGGATGAATATCTACTGGAATTCCTCTTCCATTATCGTGCACCGTAATAGAACCGTCTTCATTCATCACAGTCGTAATATGGGTACAGTAGCCAGCTAATGCCTCATCTACCGCATTATCCACAATCTCTTGAATCATATGGTGGAGTCCTTTGATGTCCGTAGTCCCAATATACATTCCGGGTCTCTGACGCACAGGCTCCAATCCCTCCAATACTTTAATATGAGAAGCATCATATTGTTTGTCGTTAGTAATATTTTCGTTATCGTCTAATGAGGTCATCTAAACAGCCAGAAAAATAAAAAAAACGGATTTTTTACTCGCTGTAGTGTAGGAAAATCAAGACAAAAAGCAAGAGAAAATTACCTACGGTTAATTAACATTTAAAATGCACACTCAAATGATTATAGATTAGATACTTTAACTTCTAATCAAATCAACAATGAGTGTGCAAAAGAATACTAAACATTTCACCCATATAACGCAAG
>JAITQZ010000073.1 GCA_031288635.1 Candidatus Peribacteria bacterium
TTGAAAAAGCAACTAATAACTATTATTGATTATCAGCATGTACCACATAATTCAAAAGAAGAATTAAAAAGAGTTATGCATTATACTATTAAGTACATCAAGAACCCAGAAATGAAAGAATATCGGGAAAAGAACATTGATAAAATGATAAATGAAATAGTGCTGAATAGCTAATAAGAACCAACAAAAACCAACACCATAACATTCATCTTTTGCCTCCTTCATACAATTTGCCCCGCAGTACTGCGGGGGAAATGCCGAAGCCTGAACTTGTGAAGGCGAGAGACAAAGGGGTTAACAGCACCCTGTAGGGACAGGTCTCGACCCGTCCGCCCACATCAAATTAACCCAACAAAACCCAACATCATAACATTCAGCCTTTTATACCCTTTTTAACCCTTATACCTTACATTACAATGACCATTCAAGAAATCATCCCAGAATTCATCCCTGGAGCGAAAATTAAAGTCCTCGGTATCGGAGGCTGCGGAAACAAAGCCCTTAATAGAATGATACAAGAAGGACTGGACGGCGTAGAATTTGTCGCTATCAATACCGACGCTCAAGACCTCGCCATCAACCTCGGACAAACCAAAGTCAACATCGGACTCAACATTACGAAAGGACTCGGAGCCGGAGCAAACCCAGAAGTCGGAAGAAAAGCAGCAGAGGAGTCTGAAGCCGAAATCAAAGCAGCCCTCCAAGATGCTGATATGGTCTTCATCACTGCTGGAATGGGAGGAGGAACGGGAACCGGAGCAGCCCCAGTAATTGCCAACATCGCAAAAGCTATGGGAATCCTCACTATCGGTATCGTTACTAAACCGTTCAGTTTTGAAGGAACAAAAAGGTCAACCAATGCTGAAGATGGTCTCATAAAAATGAAAGACGCAGTAGATACCTTAATCGTAATTCCAAACGACAAAATTTTCACCGTGGTAGACAAAAAAACAACTTTCAAACAGGCTTTTACAATGATTGATAAAATTCTGTATCTCGGAGTGCAAGGAATTTCTGACCTCATCATCAAACCGGGAGACATCAATATCGATTTCGCAGACATCAGAGAAGTAATGTCTAATAGCGGAAACGCCTTACTCGGTATCGGATACGGTGCAGGAGAAAAAAGGGCAGTGGACGCAGCCAGAAAAGCAATCGAGAATCCTCTACTCGAAACCAATCTCGATGGAGCAAAAAAAGTAATCTTTGCCGTTTCTGGAGGATTGGATTTAACACCTGTAGAAGTACAAGAAGCTGCAGCCGTAATCGAAGAAATCCTCGATAATGACGTAAATATGATTTGGGGAATGAGTTTTGATGAAAGCTTTGAAGATGAAGTAAAAGTCACTATTATCGCTACCGGATTTGAAGAGCAGAGCAAAGACACCATCATCAAAAAACCGCAAAGAGATTTGCTTGGTCGCCCAACAGCTGGTACAACTACAAGAAAAGAAAGCGAAAACTTTATTTTAAGAGGCTTGAAATCTGAATCTCCATCTCCTTCCGTTCCCCAAGAAAAAGAAACCTTCCACCTCAACGAACCAGAAGAAGACTTAGAAACACCCGCATTTATCACCAAGAGACTGAATAATGAAGGATAGGATGCAATATCTCAAGACTCAACGAAACACCATTTGAGAAGAGAAACAGCTCTGCCTCAGTGTTAGCAACAATTCACTAACTCTATGAGACAAAAACATCTCCTTCAATAATACAAATTTTGAACTCCTAAATTATGCAGGAAATTGCAGACCGTTACGAGAAACCCACAAAGCTCTGATGGATATTATTCAAGATAATGATAGAGATATTCCTAAAATATCACAACAAAAAACTATCACTAGGAAACTTGCTGAAGTTAGAAAAAACTATCGAACAAGACCAAAATCCACCCGTACCAGATGAAGATAGTGAATAAAAATTTTCTGTGAACATCAAAACTCACAGGATTTTTTTGTAGAATACCTTGATTTTTCTATCAGTTTTTTGTATACTAATAACAGCTTTTATTCCCTTACCCACTCCACTTTACCCTTTTTTCTCTCTTCCAATGTACTTCGCCATCCTCTGAAACCACCCCCAAATCTCCCTCACCGAACTCCAACTCATTCACCCTATCAATATTTCTCCTCTCCACACCAGTGGTTCTGCCCACATTATCACCTTCAACACCACCAAACCAGAAAAACTCCCAACCCTCGCCAGCCTAATAAAACGAGGAAGAATAGTAGAAATTTCAGCATTAGAAAGATTTTTTTGAGAACCAACAAATAGTGTAGGAACTGGACTTGTCCTGTCTGAGAACGGAGAACCAACAAATAGTGTAGGGACCGGACTTGTCCTGTCCAAAAACGGAAAACCAACAAATAATGTAGGGACTGGACTTATCCTGTCTGAGAACGGAAAACCAACAAATAGTGTAGGGACTGGACTTGTCCTGTCCAAAAACGGAAAACCAACAAATAAAAAAAGCCTCCTCTGAACCGCCGACACCGCAATGGGTATCACAATGAAGAAAAAATACGGACTAAAAAGATTCAAAAAAGTTGACCTCCTCCACACGGACAAAGAAGTCAAAGAGAAAGGCATTGAACTCATCACCCTCCCAAAACTTAAAGGCTTCGTCGGTGTAGTAAAAGGATATCAAAACATCAGCCTCTACGAAATCATCGACTTTGATAAACCCGCCCGCAGTATGCAAACTTGAATGATGCCTGCGAAACTCACCCATACCTTGATAAACATCGGACTATCACTACCCCCTTTCCTAAAGAGCCTGTCTCCCGCAGTACTGCAGGACGGGAAGGGCAGGGGGGATTTTACCATCCGAGACCCCTTCTGCTGAACCTGAACCACCGGTTTCCTCGCCAACTCCTTCGGCTACAACTTCATCGGCTCCGACATCAAACTCAACCTCGCCCTGAAAAACGCAGAACGACGAAAGAACACAACCAATTTCCATAATCAGCTTTTTTCTTTCGTTGAACAAGACATCTCAAAACCGCTTAACAAAGAAAACTTCAAAACCCTTCTCACCCACCAAACCCTCATCATCACCGAAGGACGACTCGGACCCATCATCAAACAAACCACCACTCCAACCGAAATCAAAGAATACCAACGCCGAGTAAAAAACCTCTACCTCCAATTCATTCAAACCATCACTAACTTTTTTCCAAAAGATAAAAAGCCAACAATGGTCTTTACCATCCCTTTCTATATCGGACAAGAGAACACCATCGAGCCTCAGATTTCTGCCCTCGCTGAACAATCAGGACGAACAATGAACACCGTAGACGAAATCTACAAAAGAGAAAACCAAAAAGTCTGACGCAAAATCATCATTCTACAATAACCCCCTCAAATGAGACTGCTCACCTATCTCCAAACCACTCACCACCTTTCTCGCCGCAAAATCGTTGTACTCATCCAACAAGGAAAAATTTTAATCAACGGACAAAAAGTACAATCTTTCAAACACGAACTCGCTTCAGATGACGAGATAAGTATCAGGAATACTTCTGACAATAGTTCTTCCCCATCAAAGAAAATGTCTCTTGCAACAAAGGAAGTACCAGCCAAACGCCTCTTGCTCTTCAACAAGCCCAAAGGCTACGTCGTCTCAAAATTCGACCCTCACAACCATACCATCTACGAACTCCTCCCCGCAGAATTCCAGCATTACTACTACATAGGACGCCTAGACAAGGAGAGTAGGGGACTCGTCCTGCTCACCAATAGCCCTGACCTCGTCCACCGCTACGAACACCCAAAATTCAACATCACGAAAGAATACCTCATCCAGCTTTCTTCTCCTATCTCTTCCCAACATCTCCAACAAATGACAAAAATCTGAGTATCCAACGACGGAGACCTCCTAAAATTCAAAGCAATCACTCCGACTCCGCTTCCTTTACAATACAAAATCACCTTGAACGAAGGGAAAAAACGCCACATCAGAAGAGTCATCAAAGCCTTGGGCTATAAACTTCTTGACCTCCAAAGAATCAAAGAAGGGGAGTACAAACTAGGAGATTTGAAAGAAGGAGAATGGATTGAGACTCTTTTTAGAGGATCATCATCCTGAACGAAGGCGAGACCTGCGAGCCGTAGTGAAGAATCTTTGTGAGCGAGATGTGTCTACGACACTCCATTTTCCAAATCATAAAAAATACTTTATTTTCATTTGACTTTCATATCAAAATCATCATACTAGAAGATATAAAATCCTATAAATTAGGATAACATTTTATCTTCTCTATTTCTACCAATGAGTATCCAAAAAAAATCTGTATCTACAGACAATCAAATCACCCGACCAGATGCACAAGAAATTCTTAATGGTCATAAACAAAATCAAATCGCATTAAAATCATTAGATACTAATGATATATATATGCTATTAAAAAAATGTTGATTTACAGAGGAACTAGTTACTCAATATGGAAAAGAAATTACTACTGCATTAGTAAACAAAATTGAAAAAGTTGTAAATAAAAAAGAAAATGCTCCTGAAGTAATAGCTGCTTTATCAACAATGAATGACGTACATCAAACTATAGAAACCCTAGTAAAACAGAGTGGATTGAAATGAAAAGACGCAGAAAATCTCAAAAGAGAACTGGAAACAAAGATGGGACTAGATGACCTTACACTTTGTGAAAATCCAGATAAAAAACAAGAATATTCTACAATTGAAGATTGTTATATTATTAAAAACGAGAGCATTATCCTAAAAGATACATGCACTGATACCATTTTTGTTCCCAATGTTTGAGCCAGCAACCACTATCTTCTTATTGCAGGAAAGAGATATTATGAAATTAAGAAAGAAACAAAGTATACGTGATTAGGATATCGTCTTTACAATAACGCTTTGTTCATTGGAGAATGGAAAAATGGTCAAGAAAACTGACAAGGAACATTGATTTGAAATAATGGAAATCGGTATAAAGGAGAGTGGAAAGACGGTCGAAAACATTGACAAGGAACATCGACTTGGAAGGATGGAAGTCAGTATGAAGGAGAGTGAAAAGACGGTCTAAAACATTGACACGGAATAATGACTTGGAATGATGGAAGTCAGTATGAAGGAGAGTGGAAAGACGATACATTTTTCTTTCCCTCACTGATTTGGCTTTATAATAATAAAGAACTTACTATGACAACAGAGTATGGCTATATCGTAACAATAACAGATAAAGATTGAGTTTCTCATACCTTTGACGAACCAGGAAAAACTCTCAAAGAGGTAGAAACATTTTTAGCTACTGCAGAAGGACAGCAACTTTTCCCCGCTAGCTAATCTTATAAATCCACTTTTTACTGGAAATTAATTTCAAAAATCGTATATTATAATATAATGTATTATGATTTACGGCTTTTTATGAAACAGCACCGATATCGATTTTTCATCAGTATTACAGCAATCCTATCGATAGTACGAACCTATCTTACTTTTTTCAGACCTTCTTCTCCCCAAATCTGTTGCCACTCCACTTGCTTCACCCTCGAACTCGCCCAAACCAACCAAGAGAGACAAACCTGACTAATGTTCCGCGAAACTCTCCCCGACAACGCAGGAATGCTTTTTATCTTCGAGACCGAACAACCTCACTCTTTCCGAATGAGAAATACCCTCATCCCACTAGATATGCTCCGACTAAATACCAATCTCCAAATCGTTGATATCCAAGCAGCAACCCCCTGCAAAACAGACCTTTGCCCTTCCTACATTCCTGCAGCACCAGCAAAATATGTCCTAGAACTCAATCAAGAAGCCAGTAAAAAAAACTGAATAGAAATCTGAGACTCCTGTTCCTTATCTCTTCCATCAAAAAATCGAACCATTTTCTAAAGAAATCAACTTTTTTTACTAAAAAGTCACCATCTAAGACACAGCTTTTTACCTAGTATTTTTATCAGCACAGAAAAAAAGTGCAAAAAAAAGTGCAAAAAAATTTGCATTATTTTTTTTTCTGAGTATACTAATATCGTCATCAAGAAAGAGAGCAAAAATATCCTCCCTGATGACAGATGAAAAATCTTCCAACAAATTGTTCCCAAAAAATTGTTCAAGTATATTGGAAGAAGTGGTCTTTAACAAGATATATTGGAAAATCCATTTATCATTGGTAGTACTCACGTACTATCCTCACTTGTTTCTCTGACTTGTTCAGTGAGATAAAGGAGAAATGTATGGAGGAAACGTATCGAGATGTCTAGATTCTTCTGTGTTGTGTTGTTAGCATTCTACAAAATTAGGAGTTGCAACACCTACCATTCAAGTCCTTATCAGCTTATCACTGGTGAGAAAAATCATCTAGCGGTCTTGCCTCTCTATCAGAAAGAGTATTTGAAAGCATCAATCTTTCAGAGTTCTAACCTCTTTGACCGTAGCAAATGTGCAAATCATTTCTGCGAGTTTCCAGACTTCAGAGAAATCTGATTTCGTTAGGAGTGGGTAGAGAAAAGCTTGTAAAAAAGCTAAATCGCAAGTGAAAGAGACGCTTGCATTTGTAAGAAACGACTACATCAAGTACATACATAAGATGATAAAATTATCGACCGACTAGAGCGATAAGGTTTCATCAACTGGATTCCGCAGTTAATCTTCATAGAGTGTTTTGTATTCTCGCTATCAAAAGTAGTAGGAACTTTTCCCTCAAATAGCTTCTTATGGGTAACTATAAGTAAGATAGAGATTAAAATGTTCATACAAACCTTTCAGGTTAGCCTGTGTTTGTGTGAGATATATCTTGTGAAATCTCTTCTTTCCATATCCTTGGACAGTTCATCACTGAATTGTTTGAGGTACAGGAAGAGTGGTCTTTGAAAGAACGTATGGGTAATCCCTTTGTACTTAGTACTATCACTACAAGAGTTGTTTTGCTTCCCTCCCGAGGAATGTATCAAACAATTCCGATAGTATTATCACTGGTTCGCAAGAATACAGGATATACTACCAGAGGAAACGAATCGAAATACTTTCATCAGTATCTCGACTGTTAGTAAGAGCTACAAACTATTTCATCGTGCAATTCACTTTGCAAGTTGGGGTGGAAAACAGGATACCACAATATATCTGTAAAGAAAGTACTGATTTCTTAATTTCAAAAGGATTAGGAACTGTATCTCTCAAATAGTAACTTCGCTTTTGCACTGTTTACTAGAGATAGATTGTTTACGAAACCTCAGGTTAGCCTGCCGTTTCAGGGTTGTTAGAGTGTACCTTTATCGGTTGCTCTAATAGAATGTAACATACTTCTTTTATTCACCTTCCTACATCGCCTGGTTGCTTCAAAAGAGTAGCTTGGCTATGCAGGAAGTCAGGTCTTTATAACAACTATGGTTCACATCCGTGTATCATTGGTATATAGTATCCCAAAAGCTTATCTACTGTTATTCCTCCCAAGAATTTCATTGAGATTTGCCTGCTATATGTCATCACTTGTCTCACTTTATTGTATCCTATTTCTTAACCGAGTAGTATTAGTAATGTTGTAGATAAAGAATTGCTTATCTCTATGGATAACTTCATCGTTATGCACATATAAGTAGGATGATACATCAGCTTTATTTTATCTTTCTTATTAACTGCTCTAAAAAGCTGTCTAATCTGATTGCTCTGAAATACAAGTTGCTCAAAACAGGATGTCGTATACTATCTTTCGAGAGGTATGCTGTTCTTTATCATAAAATGGTTGAGAACTCATACATCAAAATTAGCTCGTCTAATAAGATAGGATATTCAGAAGGTCTATTTAGGTTCGCCTGATTCCTTCAGGGGTAAATGCTTTGAAACTCCACCGTTTCATTCATCTACAGTTTGACATAGATGCTATATTCCTTCTTCCTTGAGAAGAAGCTGGTCATTATTGATTGGCTTTTTTCTTTTTTTTTTCATTTTCTCCTTGCAACTGCTCCGCGAAACCCTACCATAACAATATCAAACACCCTTTATCTCTTTACCACCACCCTCAATGCAACAACCTCTCACTCTCGTCCTCCTCGCAGCCGGAATGGGCAGCAGATATGGTGGACAGCTCAAACAAATGGACGCTTTCGGTCCCAACGGAGAAACTCTTTTGGAATACTCCATTTTCGATGCAGTCAAAGCAGGATTTACTAAAGTCATCTTCGTCATCAGAAGAGATTTTGAAACCGCTTTTAGAAATCTGATTGGCAATAAATTCCACTGAAAAATCGAGGTTGAATACGCTTTTCAAGAACTAACCGACCTACCTCACGGATTTACCCTACCTCCCGAAAGAGAAAAACCTCGAGGAACTGCTCACGCAGTACTTTGTGCGACCAACTTCATTCAAGAACCTTTCGCCGTCATCAACGCAGACGACTTCTATGGAAAACAGAGTTATCAAGTCCTCGCCTCCTTCTTACAAAATCCCGAAAACAACACCAAATGCTGCATCGTCTGATATACCCTATCAGAAGTACTTTCTGACCACGGGACTGTCTCTAGAGGAATTTGTGAAGTAGACATAAGTAGACATTTAATGAAGGTTGTCGAAAACAAAAAAATCTATAAAGCAAACGACAAAATCCTCTCTGAACAACCAGATGGAGGAGCGAAAGAACTTGCTCCAGATGCACTTTGCTCTATGAATATGATGGGATTTACCCCAAAAATCATTCCGTTTTATGAGCAATACTTCCGTGATTTCTTAAAAGAGCATCTCCACGACCTCAAAGCAGAATTCTATATGCCCGAAGTCATTTCTCGTCGAATGCAAGACGAAGGTGGAAGTGTTGTAGTGCTTCCAACGACTTCCAAACGATTCGGTGTCACCTACCAAGCAGACAAAGAAGCCACAAAAGAAAACATCAAAAAGCTCATTGCAGCAGGGGAATATCCTGAAAATCTATGGGAGTAATTCCTCTTCCTCAAAAAAAACACCTCATCAACCGAAAAAAAGCAGACTAATAATCACCAACCAAACATCTTTTTTTTGTTGTAAGAGAAAGTAGAAACTTTGTGAAAAACTTGTGAAAAGAAATGTTAAAAAAGCTAGGTAAAAACTGGAATTTTCTCTTGTATTTTGTTTTAATTTTTTTATACTGAGTTACATCAGCCATTTTTTAGATAACAGCTACACAAAATGCTTCGGCTTATTCTCATTCCACCTATTCTTTTCAACGTCTCAGGACTAATTGATGTCTATCTGACGAAACTTTTTGGGAAACAGCAAAAAAGTTGAGTGCTAGAAAGTAGCACAGGAACACTAATGATTATAGGAGAAATTATGGCGGTAATTGTTGCAATAGTGCTTTTTTGTATCTATGGAATGCAGGTATTCACTATCGGGACGAAGGAAATTCTCAGTATTTTAATTGGTGGAATTTTTATAGGGATTGCCGTACGACCGTACTTGGTAGCATTAAAAGGAGAAAGAGTAGAGAACATCATTCCACTCTTACAAACTATTCCTTTATTCTGCTATGTATTTGCCAATTTGCTATTAGGAGAAGTGATGTCGGTGTGGAGCATTGTTTTGATGATAGCAACTGTAGGAGTAACGATATTATTCAACCGAAATTTCCAGACGAAAACCTTCAATCGAAAAGCCGTTTTTTTAATGTTGTTAAGTGCATTGTTATACGGATTATCTTTTGTGAGTTTTAAGTTTTGAGGAGAGAATGTAGAAAACATCCGAATCTCATATTTTTGGGAACATATCGGAATTGCTAGTGTGGCAGTGATTTTTTTCTTACAAAAGAATATCAGAACAACTACATTTCGTTATTTCAAAACTTCAGGCGTCAAACTCTCTCTTCTCAACGTAGGGAATGAAATGTTTTACTTAATAGGAACAGTAATTATCAACTTTCTATCCCTCTCTTTCAATGTTGCTTATATTGATACTCTGAGCAACGGCTTACAACCAATCCTTGCCTTTTTGATGGTTTTTCTCGCCTATAAACTGTTACCGCATATCTATACTTGGGAATACCACAAGAAAGAATTAGTACGAAAATTGACGTTCTGTATTCTAATTTTTGTATTGTTATTCCTCTTTTATCGTATGACATAATTCTGACTTTTTAACCCCCTTACCATAACATATTACAATGCCTACTGACTACAATCTCCCACCTCACAATGTTGAAGCCGAAAAAGGACTCATTTCTGGAGCACTTATGGACAACGAAACCATGTGGATTTTTGAAGGTGATGGAATTACCCACAAAGATTTCTACCAAAAGGAACATAGCTTTATCTACGAAGCAATCCACCAACTGCGAAGCGACCATAAAACCATTGACGTCATCACCCTTTCCGACCAATTAGCCAAGAATGGAAGCCTAGAAACCGTCGGCGGCATTGACTACCTCTACGAACTCTCTGGGTTCCTCATTTCCACCGCTCCGTGCGTAGAATACAGCAAAATCGTGAAAGAGAAATCCCTCTTGAGACAAGTCCTAAAAGTCTGCCAGCAGGTTTCCGGAGACGCGTATGAACAAAAAGATACCGTGCAGATTTTTGACTCTATTGAAAAAAGAATTTTCGAGCTCACACAAAGCCAAATCGGTGAAGGAATTCAGAGTTTAGATGAGATTTTGAAAGGGAGAGTTGAAGAATATATGGAAATTGTCGACAATCCGGAAGCAGTCAACGCAAAAAAAGTGAATTCCGGCTACAAAAGAATTGACGATATGCTCGCAGGCTTCAAACCGGGGGAACTCATCATCCTCGCAGCCAGACCTTCAATGGGAAAAACTGCTTTTGCACTCAATCTTCTTACAAACATAGCTTTACAACAAAAAAAATCTGTCGTAATGCTCTCGCTCGAGATGTCTTCTGAAAGTATCGTAGACAGAATTATGTCCGAAGTCTCCAAAGTCCCTATGCACAAAATCACCAAAGGAGACCTCACCAACGAAGACTTCGCACAAATGGGAGAAGCGATGGAACACTTAGGAGGCTCAAAAATCTATATTGACGATAAAGGAGGGCTCACCGTCCCTGTTCTCAAATCCAAACTCAGAAAGCTGAAAATCGAAAAAAAGGGATTGGACTTGGTCATCATCGACTACCTCCAATTAATGAACGCTACCTATTCCATCGGAAACAGAGTACAAGAAATCTCAGAAATCTCTCGCGGACTCAAAGAACTCTCCAAAGAGCTTGAAGTTCCTATCTTGGCATTGAGTCAGCTTTCTCGTGCCGTTGAACAAAGAGTAGACAAAAAACCACAGCTTTCCGACCTCCGTGAATCGGGAGCAATTGAGCAAGATGCCGACGCAGTATTGATGTTGCATAGAGAAGACTATTATGACCCAGATACCGACAAAAAAGGAGCCACCGATGTGTGTATCAGAAAAAATAGAAACGGAGCCGTAGGGGAGGTCGAACTCCACTTTGAAAAAGAAATTATGAAATTCACGGAAAGAGAAGGAAAACAAGGAGACAGAACATATTAAATAACAAAAAAAGGCAGCTTGAATGCAAACCGCCTACTAGACCGCCAGCAACCCTTATCAATACGGGTTATAAAGATAAGTAATCCCTCACTCATCTGTATATCCCACAAAGACCAAAAATAATTCAAAAGGCGATCTAGTGTTTTGTAATGTAAACTTCCCATTGGGTAATGTTCCATTTACCATAGAAGTTGTCCCTGCATACAGACCACATACCCCTACAAATTCCTTCAGAAAACCGAAAGAATCAAAGCTCCCTTGAGCAATAATCTTTTTTATTTCTTTTTATTTTGTACCACCACTATAGCCGTATAAAATCAAATTGCAAGAAAAATCTAAAAAAAACCTCTAACCTCCGTTTATCACAGGTTTTTATAATTCCTGAAAATTGACTTGACTTTAGATATATATATCCGTATAATAGATAAAAAAATAACTAATTAAATTAACAAAATTATGAATGTAAAAAGTAAAGAAGCCCTCTGGAAAGAGGCAGAAAAAGAGAGAAGGGAAAAGTACAACGATAATGTTTTTGGTTACTTCTGGATAGTAATAATAAGTGCACCTACACTATTATATGTTTGTGTACTTTGTGAACCAAACCTAAATCATAGTATTGTTGTAGGGGCAATCATTATAATTGTTATAATTGTTGCTGTAATACTTGAAATTTATCTTTTCCACTGTCTTGTCCGCTGGGTGGTTTTTCTAACCAAAAAGAAGACAAAAAAAATGGTACTCAAGATTTACAACAGTAGAATTACAAGACTTGAAAGCGAATTGAAAGAACTCCCCAAAGAAATGTTGGAGGAGTACAAAAAATTGTCTTCTGCTCTTGTTCAAAAGAGATTCACAATTGTAGACAGAAAAGAGTTAAAGCTTACTCGTCTTGTCTCTCTATTAAAAAAAGATCAGAAAACATTATCCCAAAATTTAGACAGTCTTGAAGAGAAGTTTGAGAAAAAAAGACAAGAAATTGAGGATGGAATAAAGCATTACCAACAAATAATGCAATAAAGAATCCATCCGCTTCCAAAAGGTGTGCCATATTGACACATCTTTTATTATGCAATAATTCCCTCAATATACCTCAACAACTCATCTCTCCCTTTTCACGAAACATTAGAAATCTGAAAAAAATCGGGGAGGGGAGTCTTCATTTTCTTCACCGCCTGCTGAAACTCTTTCAAATTTTTACTCCTTTCTTTCTGAGTCCCTTTATCCATCTTCGTAAAGACCAAAGCAAAATCCACCTGTTCTTCCACGAGACTTGCTATCATTTCCAAATCAATCTTCTGCGGTGGAATACTTCCATCTATCAACAAAAACAGCTTCTTCAAAGTCTTCCTCTGCTTCAAAAAGTGTTGCGTCATATCCAGCCAGTTTTTTTTCTCCTTATCCGAGGCCTTCGCATATCCATATCACGGTAAATCAACTATTTGCCACACCCCCTTTCATACTGTGCCCCATCCCGCAATACTGCGGGACGGGGAAGGGGGGCAGGGGAGATTTTGTTTTCAAGAAGCTTTCTCTTTCATATACTCAACTTCAAAAAAATTAAAAAGTCTGGTTTTTCCTGGAGTAACAGAGGTTTTCGCAAGATTGTTTCTTTGCGTCAACACATTGATAAGTGATGATTTCCCTACATTCGACCTACCAAAAAATGCAAATTCAGGATAAAGAGGGGAGGGACATTGCTGCAGACTCGCAGCACTTTTTATAAATTGAGCTGAAGTAATACGCATTAGAAAAGAGGAAGTTAAATAGAATAGTATTTTATCTATTCATTTAATTATTGCAAGATAAGATAGAAAGGAGGGGAAAACAACTACCTTATTTCTTCTTTATCTCACATACCAATAATTTTTTATACATATGCCAATTACTCCATATCAATAACATCAATGCAACAATCTTTAACTCTAATCCGCTCCAAGGAAGCCCAGAAAGCAGACTTCCCACCCCAAGAAAAGAAGCCAAACTAATACTACAACTTGGACATCCTGTAAGAAAGGCACCAAATATTCCCCCCAATCGACCTTGAGTTTGCAGAGCCTTTTTGCCACTTTTCATAAGTTTAATTTTATACATTTGCCCCGCTAAAAAAACTCCAAAAAGCAAAGCAAGTACAAAATTGAGAAATATCTCACTATACGTAATAAATGTTCAAAGATTTGCTAGAGAAAAACGATACTTAAAAAAGGCGAAACTAATGCACATAAATAAGAAAGCTGAAAGTAATGCATAAATTCGGGACTCCCAGCGAGAAAAAACTAATTTCAGATGTCTACAAACCATTTTCATACCTTCTAAAAAAAGGGATAAAAAGCAATCCCTCGAGCACTATATTTCTCCTGATGTATCTCAGAAAACAAACAATGGTAAGCGAAACGGCGAGAAAGAGATTCTCGTGGGATTTCACATACCGCGATACACTTTGAAAAAGCATATTGTTTTCTGTGAGATACAAAAGCATCAGATAACTGATACGGAAAAAGAAAGCAAAATCAAGATGATTTTGTAATCGGTTAATTAACATTTAAAATGCACACTCAAATGATTATAGATTAGATACTTTAACTTCTAATCAAATCAACAATGAGTGTGCAAAAGAATACTAAACATTTCACCCATATAACGCAAG
>JAITQZ010000076.1 GCA_031288635.1 Candidatus Peribacteria bacterium
CTCTTGCGTTATATGGGTGAAATGTTTAGTATTCTTTTGCACACTCATTGTTGATTTGATTAGAAGTTAAAGTATCTAATCTATAATCATTTGAGTGTGCATTTTAAATGTTAATTAACCCAAAAAAATTTGCCCTTGAAAAGGCTCCTCCTTTTTCTTAACATCATACCGTTCAAACATTCAATTTTTTACACCCTTTATCAAGACACAAATGGAAACCGTCCTTCAACTCAAAAATGTAGAAAAACAGTATGGAAATAAAGGAAATCTGACTAAAGCAGTCGATGACATTAGTTTGGAAGTACACAAAGGAGAATTTTTGGCAATAATGGGAGCCAGTGGAAGTGGAAAAACTACCTTACTCAATCTCATTTCTACGGTGGATACCGTGACGGGCGGACATATTTTGGTAGACGGGACCGACATTACGAAAATGAAAGGAAATGCCTTGAATAAATTTAGGAGAGAAAAACTGGGATTTATCTTTCAGGATTTTAATCTATTGGATACCCTTACCGCTTACGAAAATATTGCTCTGGCACTGACTATTATGCATACGCCGGTTCACGAGATTGATAAAAAAGTACATCAAGTCGCTAAAGAACTTGAAATTACCAAAGTTTTGTCCAAATACCCGTACCAAATGTCTGGGGGACAAAAGCAGAGAGTGGCTTCAGCGAGAGCATTGATAACCAATCCTTCCCTCATTCTCGCAGATGAACCTACTGGAGCGTTAGACTCTGCGTCTGCTAAAATGCTGATGGAAAAATTGGTGGCACTCAATGATGAATTACAGGCTACAATTTTAATGGTGACACACGATGCTTCTACTGCAAGTTATGCAGATAGGGTAGTCTTTATTAAAGACGGAAAACTTTTCCAAACCCTCACCAGACAAGATAAGACCAGAAAAACGTTTTTTGAAATGATATTAGAAATAGTTGCTTTATTCGAAAATGAAACCTCAAATGATAGCTAAACTTGCAACGAGAAACATCAGAAAAAGTATCCAAGATTACGGTATCTATTTCTTCACGTTAGTAATTACGGTTGCTGTTTTCTATGTCTTCAATTCCCTAGAAGCACAGTCGGTGATGTCTGCTATTTCTGCGGGAAAGTCCGGTATCCTGCGTCAAATAGCAATGATTCTTTGAAATCTTTCAGTCTTTATTTCCTGTGTGCTAGGATTTCTTATCATTTATGCCAATAATTTTCTTATTAAAAGGAGAAAAAAAGAAATCTGACTCTATTTATTATTGGGAATG
This sequence comes from Candidatus Peribacteria bacterium, assembly GCA_031288635.1. The sequence goes on from JAITQZ010000076.1 coordinate 1,266, forward strand.
AGCAAAAAAAAGGTCTCTATGATTCTGGCTTTAGAAACGATGTTGGTGGGGTGCTTTTCGTTAGTGGGAGGTTTGCTACTAGGAATAGGACTTTCTCAACTGCTTTCTATGTTTATTATTCAGCTTTTTCAGGTAGATATGACAAAGTTTAGTTTTATCTTTTCTGGTGCTGCGGTATTCAAAACCTTGCTCTGTTTCGGGATTACGTTTTTACTAGTAATGGTGTTTAATGTGAGGAATTTATCAAAATATAAACTCATTGATTTACTCACTGCTCATAGGAAAAATGAAACAATAACTATTAGAAATAAAAAGCTGACGCTGTTTTTCTTTCTGCTTTCTCTTGTTCTGTTTGTTTGTGCGTATTTTTTGCTCTTTTCTGGAGGAATGGTAGAGTCCTTAGTAGGTATCACCTCTTTGCCAATAGCTTTATGTGGAATTGTGGGAACGTATCTTTTCTTCTTGTCGTTAGCAGACTTTTTTCTTTCCTTGGTGCAGACATCCAAAACCTTTTATTTCAAGGGGTTGAGAATGTTCATCTTGAGGCAACTCAATAATAAAATCAGTACGAATGTGGTGTCAATGACGGTAATTTCGCTTCTGTTGTTATTAACGATTGGGATTCTTTCTAGTTCTATTTCTATTGCTAGTGTCTTTAATACGAATATCGAACAGAATAATGTATCAGATTTTACGCTTCACGAAACCTATTATGCACTTGGTGAGCCTCAACACGTTGACCTTGCACCGTTCGTCAATGATGAAACCTTTCAGACGTATGTCAAAGACTTTGCAAGTTATACGCTTTATGAAAGTGAAGACATCACCTTGGGAACGCTGCTTTCTCCTAACGTAAAAACTGCTCTACGTGAACAAGAACTTGCTAAACTCCTCCAAGAAAAACTCCCTTTAATGAAAAAAAGTGATTTTCAGCGTTTGATGATGGTGCTAAATAAGCCTGAGTATCTTATCGAAACGTCTCCTCAACAGTATCTGCTTTCTGCTAATTTGGATAAGATGATAGCGTATTATCAGCAAACCTTACAAGAAGATATGGCTCTTTCCTTAGAAGGACAAACCCTAACTCCTGCGAATAAAGAGGTATTGGTTACTGCGTTAGAAAATAGTTCTGTTGCGAGTAATAAGGGATTGCTGATTGTAGATGATAGTCTTTTACTTCATTCCAAGAAGATGACTACTAATCTCGTAGGAAATTATCTTACTTCTCCCGAGGAACTGGAAGAAAAATTTTCTGCTTTTCTGGCTGGGAAACTGAAAAGAAAACCTCCTGTAGAATTTTTCACGACGAGAAGAGCAATGGAAGAAGCAAGTATTGGAATAGGGGCGACGGTTTCGTTTATTGGACTTTATATCGGAATTATTTTTGCGCTCTGTTGTGTAACTATTCTGGCTATCAAACAGCTTTCAGAAACGAGTGATAATAAAGAGAGATACCAAATCTTGAGAAAACTTTGAACCGATGAACATCATATCAAGAAAAGTCTGTTTGTGCAGATTGGTATCTACTTTCTCTTGCCGTTAAGTGTAGCGGTGATACATAGTATTTTAACCTTGCCAGAGCTTAATCAGATGGTGATGAAGATAGGAGATTTGGATGTTTCTAGAAATATTCTTTTGATTATTGGATTTATTGTGGTAGTGTATGGAGGCTATTTTTTGGCGACGTATTGGTGCAGTTTGGGGATTATCAAAGAAAAAAGAAGTCTGTCTTGAAATTCATCTCGTATTGAATAAAAAAAAGAGTTTTATTTGCATCTTTAGATGTATGGAAAACGAACTATGACGCATTGAGTCTCCTGTGAATGATGTTGTCAGGAGAAATGAACTAATAGAAGAAATCCGTAAGACTTGTAGTCTCCTCCTCTCTAGGACAGATATTTCTTGTACTCATTACCGTTGACAAGACCTTCGTACCTTTGCAGTAGAAAGACAACATAAAGTTACTTTTTCAGATACAACAAGTCCCCAAAGAGCAGAAGTACGAAAAAATACGCATACTGACACGTATTGTGATTATCAAAAAGCAATTTTCGTTAAAGGATATAGAGCTACTGGAGATATGGAAATTATTTCTTTATATGGATTATGAAAAGAACCTTCTCAGCATTATTGAGACACTCTGCTGTTAGATAAAGATTGAGCGTCAATAAGGACTAAAACTGCACTTGTTCAGGCTACCCAAGAAGCACTAGAAACCATTTTAACAAAGCTTTGTTCTTCTCTCTCTCGAGAGGGAAAAGTAGCATAGTTTTTTGTTCTTATAAAGAAATTTCAAGGTAATACGTATTTGGGAAAGTCAGATTTCTAGGAAATTTCAATATTATTGAGCATCTGTTCAATCATCTTTTTTAGTTCTTCAATCGCCCAAGAAAACTGATTTTTCATAAATCCGTCTTCCAGCATCAAGGTATCCAAGCTATCTATTGTCTGCAGTAAACCACTTACGACTTGTTCTAATTCCTCACAGGAAGAGATGAGTCCGTTTTTCAATTCTTTATCAAGTCTCATTGTGTGATACTTGATTTTGAGTAATGAATTTACGACTCTATCTACGAATTCACTATCAAAGTGATATAGTACACTGCCACCGTAGTTTCCTACAGATTGAGTATTGATTTCCAAAGCTGAGACGAGGGCGTCACAAGTTTGGGCAATGTTTTTTACTAATTGAGTGATTTTTGTGGTAGAAGTGTTGATGGTGTTGAGATTGGTCATAGTGGTAAGAGGTAAGAAAGTAAAATGGGTATTGTCATTCAGAGCCTGAGGAGTTAAGTATAGGAAGGCGAAGAGTCTTTGTAAGCAAGGAATGCTTATTTCATAAAGGTTCTTCTTCCCTTGTTTCCGCTAGGGCTTCAACTCGACCGTTTGAATGACGAGAGTGATGTAATAAGTATATCCCTAATCCTCCAAAAAAGCAAAAAAATGAAGAAATCTGATTTCGATACCTCTTGCGGAAATGAAATTAGATATTTTTATAGTTTACTTTGTGGGAAGTTAGTTATATTTTGATAACCAAGAGTTGGCAGATTTTGTAGCGTTTTTTCTTCTATCTGAAAATTCGCTTGACTTTGGATATATATATCAGTATACTATGAAAACATAAATAATAATAAAATTTAAAGATTAAAAAAATGGAAACAAAAATGACCGAAGAAAAAGCAAAATCTGCAGAACAGGCTGAGTTGTCCCCTCGAGAAAAATTGGAAATTTCGGTATAATTAAAATTTTGTGTGGCTATTTTCACAAATATTTCCGCATGACTTTGAGTTTTCTATGCTTTTTTAATCCTCTATGATGTCATAAATTCTCTTTCATATGGCCG
>JAITQZ010000042.1 GCA_031288635.1 Candidatus Peribacteria bacterium
ACATATCTACTATTAGTAATACAAAACATCAAAAATGAAAATATCTGTTATCTAATCAGCTTCTAAACTACTTAATCTCAAACGTTGACTTTTTTATTTATACAGTGAACACTTACAAAGTATCCTCAATTCTCAAACCCCATAAAAAAATCCGATTTTTTTTGCTTTTTCTTAAAATATCTGTATACTTACTATAAGAACTTTATTTCAAACTAAAATAAAATGCTAAAAACCAATGCACTCCTGCTCAGTACCGACACACTACCAAACTATGGACTCGACCGCATTTTTTCGATTGCCAAAGATGCCAAATTTGACGGAATTGACCTTGCAATGTGGAAAGGATTTGATGCCCGAGATGAAGAATACGTCCAAAAGCTCGCCTTCGAGTACGATTTACCCGTCTATGTCGTACAAACTTCTGCGAAACTCAACCAAAAGGAAATGGACAAAGCCTTGGACATCTGCGGAACAACGGGAGCAGACACTATCTGTATCAATCCCCCAAAAATCACCGAATTCAAAGTCTATGACTTTATCACCGACAACTTAGCTGAATATCAAAAAAATAATCCTGATATCCAATTTTCTATCATTAATCCGATTGACAGCAAACTCTTTGCACTCCCGATTCCAGAGTTCAGATTTAGTAATATTATTGATATCGTAAAAAAATATAATGCTTACGTCGGACTCGATATCGTAAACCTCGATATGGACGCATTCGAAGAAGACTTTATGAGAAAAATCGACGACTATGCCCCTTACATTTCCGTCCTCTACCTCTCTGACAAGGATAAAAAAGGGAAATCTCACCTCCTCCCAGGAGACGGAAATCTGGACTTGGTCAACTTTCTCAAAAGACTCAAAAAAAGCTGATATGCACGTTCAGTAAGTGTAAAATTAGAGTTAAAACCCAGTGAATTAACCAACCGTAATAAATTAGTTTCCCTCCTCGGAAAGGTAAGAGAATTTTACGAAAAGAATTTTATTGACAATTAAAAAAAGACAATGGGAACTGACGACCTCCCTCGTAGGAACTACGATACTCCAAGAGAAATGAGGAATATCTCCCCAATTATTCTCCAAAAAAACAGAAAAAAAATCAAAAATCAAGAAAATCTCTAGGTTTTTTATTTTCTTCTTGATTTTTTTGGGGAAATCTCTTATACTATTCAAAATTTTATTTGGTTTTCGTAGTACTTATGGCACAAAAAACAATTAGAATATTTATCAAAGAAATGCTAGAAAATGGTGAAAAATACTATCTAGCTGAGAGTCCAGATGTTCCAGGATTTATGGCGGAAGCTGATAGTTTGGAAGAAATGATGAAGATTGCCCCAGAGGTAATGGAAATGATTTTGGAATTAGATAGAAAAGATGAAATGAAACAAGAGATAAAGAAAAATTTCTTCCAAAAGGTTATTTATGATATGTCTTACAATACAAAAATTATCTCTCATTTACAATACACCTAATTCCATAATGCCTATTTGGAACAGCTTCAAATACCAAGACCTCGTAAAAATCCTGGAACATTATGGTTGTTATTTTTCTGGAGAATGAAAAGGTTCTCACGAAGGGCGAAAAAGTACACGTACTGGAAAACACTTTCCTGTGCCTGTCCATTGAGCAAAAGAAATCAGAGAAGGAACTCTTTTTTCAATATTAAAAACTGCAGGAATTACAAAACAAATGGTTTTAGATTTTCTGAACAAGAGAAAATAAGTCTCCCTACACATTCTTCACCCCTTCATCTCTTCCCTGAGCCATCACCTCTGAACCTCCTCCTTTCCAACCGTATTTCTGAGCCAATTCCTTCGCAGACACTGAACCATCCGTTAAAATCAGATAATTTCCCGCATCCGTATACACCAAAAGCGACTTCACTCCAGTAAACGTAGACTTCAACGCTACGGGCAAAGTCTTGAAATTAACCGTACTTGGCAAGGTAAGAATGATTTGAAAGTCTGCATTTTCTCTTTTCTCACGAGACTGCAAAAGCTGAGTCAACAATTGACTTTCCATACTTTCTAATTGAGACTTCATTTCCTCGTACTCTTTCAAAAATTTCCCTGTTTTCTCTGCGATTTGGGTATACGACTTGATTTCAAATGCTCTGACCTGCTCATCCAAAATGGCCTCCTCATTATGGAGCTTTTCAATCACTTTCGGCCCCGTAATCGCCGTCAACCTTTTAATCCCTGAGGCTACTGCTTCCTGAGAAAGGAGAGTAAAAGCACCAATGTCCTTCGTATTTTCTACGTGTGTCCCCCCACATAATTCTGCTGAAATGACTGCATCCCCATCGTGAACGCGAATCAAACGCACCACCTCACCATATTTCTCTTCAAAAAACGCTTTCGCTCCCAGTTTCACCGCCTCATCAAAGCTGGTCTCCGTCAACGAAACCGGCAACGCCTTGTAAATAAAACGGTTTACCTGCGTTTCAATCTCTCTCAATTGCTCAAGAGTCAGCAGCCTTTCCGCATAAAAATCAAAACGAAGCAAATCGCTATCCACTAAGGAACCAGCTTGCTTGGTATTGGGGAAATATTTGGTCAACACTGCGTGCAACAGATGCGTCGCCGTATGAGCTCTCATTTTTGCATAGCGTTGAGCAGGATTAACAGTCAGTTTCATACCTTATTATTGGCTAAGTTGTAAACTATCAGAGAAATCACCCACTGTCGGAGTATCAACACGTCCATCAGGTAAAGCAACCGTCACGGGTCTATTCATTTCATTCACATCTTCATTTTCACTCACTACCACTTGTAAATCGTTATCCTTTGGAACATCTACGTTAATCTCCTCATTCGTCGAATTTACCACCTCCACATTCTCTTCCAAATCAACATAAGGTTCTAGAGGAGAAACCACTTCATTCTCCGGTTGGGAAGCAGAAGGAGCCATTAAATACAGGACAAACGTCAACCCAGAAGAAATCAGAAACAAAATCACAATCGTCCAAATGATAATTTTTTTTGTACGAGTAGAATCCATCAGTAAAAGAAAAAAAATAAAAGTTTGATGTTAAGATAGCATTCTCCTCCAAAATTTCAAGAGAGAAAACAATTATACCAAAAAACTCCCAAAAAAGATTCCACGTCACAAATGCCTCATCTTTTCGTTATAATAATATCTTTTATCTTTTAATTAATACCACTATGGACAAACTTTTCCAATTTACACTTGTAATCATCATCTGTGCAACACTGTTCTTCACCTTCAAACAACACCAACAGTTCAACACCACCACCGGAATCAACGTCTCTGGACAAGGAATTGCCAAAGTCCAACCCGACACCCTCACCCTCAATTTCAACGTCCAAGAAAAAGCTGCTACCACCAAAGAAGCCCAAACCAAAATCGACGAAATCAGTACACAATTCATTTCGTTAGTTGAAACTTTGGGAGTAGAAAAAAAACAAATTCAGACTTCTAATTACTCTGTCTACCAACACTATTACCGAGACAGCGAAACCAATAAACAAACCCCCGACGGCTACAATGCCAGCCAAAACATCACCATCACCCTCAAAGGAGAAAACTTTATCCAGCTCGGACAACAAGTCCTGAGTGCTGCTCCTACGGTAGGAAATATCCAAATCAACAGCAGCAATTTCTCTGTCACAGACAAAGCTAGCGGTGAAGCAGAAGCCAGAACCCTTGCCTTGGAACACGCAAAGAAAAAAGCTGAACAACTTGCTCAAACCGCAGGAGTACAACTTGGGGAACCTCTGCAAATCTCCGAAAATGTTAGTGCAGGAAGCTATTACCCAATGTATGCAAACGCAATGGTAAAAACAGCAAACTCCATTGCCGAGGATGATGCATATGAGAGTGTAAGTTTACAAGCAGGAGAAAACGAAATCATTGTAAATGTCAGTGTAAATTATAAAATTAAATAAAAAAAAACGCTTGATTTTCCCTACCGAATATCTATGGTAAAATTATCTTACCTTTTACCTTGTATTACCATTTCAATGAAAAAAGTACTCGTGCTCCCACTCCTGCTTTCTAGCGTTCTTCTGATAGGATGTGGCAAGGAAAATATCACTACCCATAATGAAACCCTTGTAGACTTAGTTTCCAGATGTACTACTGCACAAGATTTGATGCGAGAAGCTTTAGACCAAGAAAATTATACCACTGCAAAAACCCTTCATACCACTGCAGTAGACACGTGTAAAGCCTCACAAACCAACACCGCAAAACTTGCAGGATACGACAACGATACTACGCTCAGGGATACTACAGACAACTATTTACAAACAGAAATCGCTTATCTGGAAAAGCTCGCTGAACTCTTCACCTACCAACAGATTGAAGAATTTACTCCGACCCAAGAAACCGCTTACCTTACCTTGGAAAACGAGCTTTCTACCCTCGCTGATACTACCAAAAGTGCCTATGCTGAACTGATAAAAACCCAACAAACCTTTGCTGAAACTCACGGATACCAACTAACTACCAACTAAACCAATGCACTATCTACAGCAAGCAGACACCATTGCCTACGAAACCTTTCTCAAAGGACTTACAACAGACACTATCAAAAAGATTTCCGCAGACCTCCACGAGCCAAATCGAATGCTTGAGCATAGACTGCATTGTCTGGAGGTTTTTCTTAATAGCAAAAATCCCACCTTCTGACCCGACCTTTCCAGCCTCCAGCTCGAAAACCTTGTATATTACGCAAAACCCAAACTCACAGGAGAAAGGCTCTCTACCAAAAAATCTAATGACCAATGGGACCAAGTCCCTACAAAAATCAAAACCATTTTCGACCGCCTCCAAATCCCCGAAGCAGAAAAAAAATACCTCGCCGGCGTAGGAGGACAATACGACTCTACCACCATCTACCATAAACTCAAAGAAAAACGAACAAAAAGCTGAATTATCTTCCAAGAAATGTCCGAAGCAGTCCGTGAATATCCCGACCTCGTACGTCAGCATTTTATGAAGCTCGTCCCTCCTACTGACCACAAATTCGTTGCTCTACACGGAGCAGTACGAAGCGGCGGCACCTTTGTCTACATCCCAAAAGGAATAAAACTGACCGACCCCTTGCAAGCATACTTCCGTATGAATACTTTGGAAGGCGGACAGTTTGAACATACACTCATCATTCTGGAAGACAATACTCAGGGCGACTATATTGAAGGATGTTCTGCCCCAAAATTCGACAAAAGGTCCCTCCACGCAGGGTGTGTAGAAATCTTCGTCGGGAAAAACGCGAAAATGAGATACTCTTCCGTAGAAAACTGGTCTCTCAACACGTTTAACCTCAACACAAAACGTGCCCTCATCGAAGAAAACAGCTTTATGGAACGGATTGGTGGAAACCTTGGTTCTGGAGCAACAATGCTCTACCCTTGTTCTATCCTCAAAGGAAACAATGCAAAAGCTGACAATATTTCTGTGGTCATCGCCTCCAAAGGACAACACCAAGACGTAGGAGCGAAAGTTATCCATCTCGGAAAAAACACTTCCTCCAACATTATCTCTAAATCTATTTCCAAAGACGGAGGGATTTCTACCTACAGAGGACTCATAGATATCCACGCCTCCGCCCTCAATGCCACCACTTCCACGAAATGCGATGCACTCCTCCTTGATGGGATTTCCCGCTCCGACACCATTCCAAGCATCAAATCCCATACCAATGACGCAACCATTTCCCACGAAGCCTCTGCAGGAAAAATTGATACCGTTCAGCTTTTCTATCTCATGAGTAGAGGACTCAGTGAAGAAAAAGCGATGGCAATGCTGGTCAATGGATTTATCTCTTCTATCGTAAAAAAACTCCCGCTCGAATACGCCGGCGAACTCAACCATCTCATCGAACTTGAAATGGAAGGCAGTATCGGGTAAAATCTTTTATCTGGTATGGTGTTCTGGTGTGATGTTTGGACACCGCAGTACTGCGGTGTCCCTACATAACGAAATCTCTCCTCTTTTATCTTTCCTCTTACTCTAATGCTTCACGTACATTCTTATGAAACCTTTGCAACCCAAGACGGTCCCGGAATTAGACTCGTCATCTTTTTACAAGGCTGTATCTTCCGCTGCAAATATTGCCAAAACCCCGATACCATCCCCATCAATGAACCCGCAAAAATAATGTCCCCCGACGACATCCTCCAACTCGCTATCAAACAAAAAGAATACTTCTGAGAAAAAGGCGGAATAACCTTTTCCGGGGGAGAACCCCTCGTGCAAGCAAAAGCACTCCTCCCCGTCCTGAAACTCCTCAAAGAAAACGGATTTCATACTTGTTTGGATACCAATGCCTACTTCTTGACCGATGAGGTAAAAGAATGTCTCAACTACACCGACCACGTCCTCCCAGACCTGAAACAAGCAAACCCAGGAAAACACAAAGAACTCACTGGACTCGACAACCAACATCCAATGGACTTCATCCGCTACCTCGACCAACAACGCAAAACCTACCGAATAAGATACGTAGTCGTTCCCGGACGAACCGACGGCGAAGCAGATATCAGACTCTTAGGGGAATTTTTACAGACACTCCCAAACTTTCAAAGGATTGAACTACTCCCCTACCACAACCTCGGCAGAAGCAAGCGAGACAAACTCGGACGAACCTACCCTTTAGACGGTCTCCACGCCAGCACCATCGAAAACTTGAACACCGTAGAAAAAATCCTGAAAGAATATGTCAATGGAGTCTTCATCAGGGGATAAGTTTCAAATTTCCAAGATAGAGTTTTATTTCCTTCACGAGAAATAATGCACAACCTCCAACAAACTTTCTTCGACTTTGTCACAATGACTCAACAACTGGCAAAAGTCGAGCGTTCTCAGCATTATCAAGGCACTGAAAGATTTGAAAACGATGTAGAACACAGCTATCAGCTCACAATGTTAGCTTGGTTGATAATTGACTATCTCAAGCTCCCGCTCAATAAAGACCTCGTCATCAAACTTGCCCTCGCACACGACATCATCGAAGTATACGCTGGCGACACCTTGCCATTCAACAATCCTAACGCCATCGCAGAAAAAGAAAAAAAAGAAGCAGATGCCCTTTCACGTTTAGCGTCTGAATTCTGAGAAACAGACATCTGGGACTACATTCACGCATACCATCAAAGACAGACACAAGAAGCAAAATTTGTCTACGCCCTAGATAAACTTATCCCAGAATACAACATCTTCCTCTGAGACCAAAAGGTCTACAAACATTTCCACATTTCTCAAGCAGACCTAGTACAACATATGAAAAAAGCCTATATCTACGAACCCTTACAACCTTTCGCAGACCAACTCATTGCCACCGTCTACCAACACCCCGAACGATTTGACGAATAAAACGAAGTCTTTCCTCTTTCTTTATCTGGCATACTGTTCGGACACCGCAATACTGCGGTGTCCCTACGTGTAGGTGATGATATCTTTCCTCTTTCAACCCCTGCAGTTCTGCAGGGTCACGTCCCCACAGGACTACAGGACGTGATTTCCTCTTTTATTTTTCCTCTTTCTCTCCTCAATGAACGAAACCCTCACCCCGGCAGAAATCACCGCCAAATCCACGGAAGTCGCCCTTGAAAAAACCAGCAAATCCCGATACAAAATCCTCATCAACGGTCTCCTGGCAGGACTGTTCATTGGAATCGGAGCAATGTTTTCTATCAACTCCATCACGGGACTCGAAGCACTCCCCTATGGACTCACAAAACTCATCGCAGGACTCGCCTTTTCGATTGGGCTCATTCTAGTAATGATTGCAGGAGCCGACCTCTTCACGGGAGACGCATTAATGATTACCGCCGTGGCAAATAAAAAACTCCGCCTCTGCACCCGAGCAAAACATCTCCTCCTCATCCGAATAAGCAACCTTATCGGAGCACTGCTTTTAATCACCCTCTTGCACCTGGCTGGACGAGACAGTTTCGCCAACGGAACCATCACTGAAACCCTCTTGCAAATCGGAGAAAAAAAGCTGCATTACGGACGGTGGCAAGCACTCTTTTTGGGAGTACTCTGTAATATCCTCGTCTGCCTCGGAGTCCGACTAGCCCGAGCAGGAAAAAGAGCGGTAGACAAAATCGCGGGCATCATTTTTCCTGTGTCTGCGTTCGTTGCTTGTGGATTTGAACACAGCGTTGCAAATATGTTTTACCTCCCGTATGCGTACCTGCTCGGACTGGAGACCAACATTGGTGAAATGCTTTGGAGCAACTTTTTACCCGTCAGCATTGGAAACCTGATTGGTGGTGCAATCTTTATCGGACTCCTCTATCGAATACTGTACCGCAAGAACTCTTAGTACAACATAT
>JAITQZ010000031.1 GCA_031288635.1 Candidatus Peribacteria bacterium
AAATATACAATTACGAAGTTGAACAATTCTCTTGCCTTACAAACTTATTTCCCCATAATCCTATCAACTGACATTTTAACTGTGTTCATTTTACTGACAATTTAACTGTGTTGTAACAGGAAAGTAATTTTTTACTTTTTTGGCGATGTTGCCAAGAGGGGTATTGACTAATATTATACATATATTATATGAAAACGTAAGTACTATTTATGACGAAAATTGTTTGATTTTTTGCTTTATGAGCAATGTTGAGTATAATAAATAGAGAGATTTTTTATTCTTTATATATAGCTATGACGAATATTGGCTCCCATGATGCTCCTAAGAAGGCTCCTGAAAGTACTACCAATTCCCCAGAAGGAATTAAAAAATTGTTTACGGAGCTGCGAAACAATAATCAAATTAACACAGAAATGAAGGCTCTTATAAAAGAGAGTCTCGTAGATGAAAAGACAGCGAAATACAAAGAGGATCTAAAAAAAATTTATTTTGCATTTTATTCGTCATCAGAAGGGAAAGCAACAGAGCATCAAAAGAAAGCTTTCTGAGAGTGGATTGATCCAAAAAAGGGAAACCTCAAATCTTTACAACTGACTAATGAGCAAGAGGTATGGAATTTTCTCGACAATCGTTTATTTCTTTCAGAAGGGCAGGAAATAATAAAGGGTTCCAAGGAGGAACAAGATTTGCTTAAACTTTTAGTAGAATTTGACTATTATAGTAATGAATATACATACTTTGCTACTCCAGAACAATTCGAAAAAATTAAAAAGGATATAGGAAAAATGTTGTCCATCAATGGTAAACCCTTGACACCAGAACAAGGAGAAATAGGATATAAAAATTTGGGGACAGGGTCTGGGATGACAGAGTATAAATTCTCAGGAAATCTTCCCCAATGAACCGGTGAATATGCTGATAAACTCGCTCAGTTGAAAGGGAACTTTTATTTGCGAAGTAAAGCAGATAAACAGGCAACTTTTTTCGAATTAAACAAAGATAAGACTACCTTCACCGATACCTCCGACCACAAATACCAAGTTTCTACTACGGATGATCATCTGACCTTGAATAAGTTGTTAGCTTACGAAATCGGCGGAAGAACCGCACTTGGCACAAGCGGAGAAACGCAAACGAAAAAGGAAAAACCCCAGCTGAAAAAAGAAAGTCCAAGTTTTACTTATGATAAAGAAAAAACGAAAGAGAATATTCACCAGAGGCTTTCACAGGTTAATCCAGAAGTAACATTTGATACTACTCTGGACAAAGACTTTTTCACAAAAGGATTTCCAAATTATATGAAAGGATACAACTTAAAGACTGAGCTCGAGAAAGCGTTTTTGCTGCAAAATGATGTGGAGAGTGATGAAAAGTTAGCCATTCATACCAGAAAATTAGTACTCCAAGACGGAACCGCAATAATAGATATAGGACAGAATATTGAATGGGATTTTGATACCGATAACATTGCTCTCAACCCAAAAGAAAGAAAAAATCCTACAAAAATCACTATTCTCTGAAAAGAATTTGAAGTGAATATCCAGGTGGATATGAACACAAATAAAGTGGATATTGCTTGGGACAAAGCAAATTTAGAAGCTTTGAAAACTCATATTATCCAAGGATTCAAAAAAAATATCGAGACGCTCAATAGGACTACCTTTACCAATACAGAAAAAGTACCTTCTTTAGAAAAAACTCCTCAAACTTGGACCAATGAAAAAGGGGTAACAGAGCCTACAGCTCAATCTTATAATGCGACCCAAACTCAAGTAAGTCTAGCAAGAGGGTATGTAACTCCCTTGCTCCCCGCAAGTAAAAAACCTCCACAACAGCAGATTGATTTAGTGTTGGTGCCAAATACGGATGTCAGTCAGATTTCTCTTCAGGATAATTATGGCTGAAAGGTTGAAACCGTAGAGATAAAAGGGCTAGATGGTAAAAAAGTGAAAAGTACGATTCAAGTGACAAATAAAGAAAAAGTATCTGGACTGGAAATTAAAGGTCAAGAAAGCAATGATAAAATATCAGAATACAAATATTTGGATTTTCAAGGAGATATTAATGTGGTTCAGAAATTGAAATCAGCTTTGGTGACAGTGACGGCAGACAATAAGATAGTATATATAGATAAAGAATCTAAAAAAACCTTTGCAACCTTCCCTGTAGAGAAAGGAGATAAGCCTGATACAAAAAACCATACAGAACAAGGATACAGAGTGGATGTATCTAGACTGAAAGATGAAGTGAAAGCTGAACATTTTTATCATCTCTTTTCTAAGATTCCAGAAGGTTCTGGAGCGGTCAATCAGTCAATGATTCGTAATAAATTTGATACACGATTTACATCTTACAAAAGCACTGAAGAATGACAAAAAGCTCTGGAAGGAAGTATTATTGATGGCAGATTTCACAAAGTATCTGCGAATGAATCCACGCTAACCCTCGCTACGGAAGCTGACTCTCTCCCACCGAAAATTAAAGAAATACAACAAGCGATAGAAAACTATCTTTCAGGAGTAGAGAAAGTTTACAATACGATGAAATCTACAAAAAATAAGATTGCAGGAGAATTGGGAACAGATCGTTTTATGGTCGATGGATGGAATACTTTTAATCTTTCTCAGTTAGAAAATCCGGCTACCTTGAAAGTTATTGACGGAGATGGAAAGGAAGTGGGGATAAACTTCAAAATAAAATCAACAGATATTAGTTTAGATAATAATCAAACGGTAAATCTCGCAGGAGTAGAAAGAAAAGTTATATTGAATAAAAAAGGAGAATTAGAATTTGTCCCCCTTCCTAAGAATAAATAGCCCTCTCTTATCATAAAGTATAAAAATGGCAAGTAATAATCTCAATAAACTTGCTATTTTTTTGTGTAATTTTTGTTTTTGAGTATACTATACATAGATTTTATTCTCTGTGAAATATACTATGAGCAATCTAGATTCACCAAAATTTGAAGTAAAAGACATCAGCAGAGAGTCTTTTAATGCACAGTATAATAAGTATAAGCAAGAGTGGGATGAATCCCGCAAACTTCCAACCCACCCTAATGGGAAAGAAATAAACTTGCGTGCTATGAAAAGTTTACTGGATGCAATGACTGCTAATGCCGATACTAATGCTAAAAAACTGAATGCTGATGTAGAGCAGATTTTTGCTACTTTTGTAAAATCTGAGGAATATCAAAAGCTATGAGCAAATGCAAATGTGCTCGCAAGTTTCCAAGAATGGGTTTCTATAGCGAATATAGAAATTATTATCTCTTCTCTGACTTATAAGGACAAAGCAGAGGATTTGGTACAGTATATTAAGGATTTTGCAGAATTGGAAGAGAAGAAAAATGCAGTAATAGCTAATGAAGTAGCTGCCACAAAAGGAAAAGAAGAAAATTTGGGTAAGGAAATAGTGAAGTTTTCCGGCACTGATAGCTCAGCTTTAATTGAAGGATTAATCGTTAATAAGTATACTGAATTTAAAACAGAACCAGAAAAGAAAGATGCTGCTGTACAAAAAGCACTAATAGATTTAGGCTATGACTTAGGAAATTATGGACAAAAGGGAGATGGGGTAGACTGAAATCGAGGATGACCAAATTCCTTGACCAGAAAAGCTATCAAGGCATTTCAGAAAGAGTGGAATGAAAATCATCCAAATGAATGGATTTCTAAAAATAAAGAAGGTGATGGAGTCGCAGGGAAGCTTACAATTCCAGCACTGATGACCGCTATACAGGAGAAGGGAGCCCTACCAGCAGCATCATCTTCTAGTGCAGACCATCCTACTGCGGGTCATCCTACTGTAGAAAGTTCCGCTGCAGGAAATGCTACTGTAGACAGTGAAGCAAGTAGTAATGAACAACTTCCAGACAATACTGGAAAACCCGTTACTAAGACTTCAAGTGTTTCATATCCAACAACGAATGTAGCAACAACTGAACCGTCACAGAGGAATAGTGCCATAGGGGATAGTGGACATGGAAGTTGATC
>JAITQZ010000036.1 GCA_031288635.1 Candidatus Peribacteria bacterium
CTCTTAGAAAATCAGCTTTTTCGGTTTTGCTTTGCTGCAGTGCATTCTCTTTTCTTTTGGTAAACTGCGTATAGCTCCAATCTCTTACATTAGCCAGCAGATAGTCGAGTCTCTCATCGCGATTGGCAAGAGTTTTTTGGAGTTTGGCAAACTGCTGATAATAGTTTCGCAAATCTGCGTTATCTACTGTATTCAGCGTGTTTTTGAGGTCGGAAAGCTGGTTGGTATCTGCATTTGTTGGCGTATAAGCGAAAGTGGTTGAAAGAGGAAAGAGAAGGCAGAATACAAAAAGCATTCAGATCGACTTTATAGAGAGAAATTTTTTCATAGGAAAAGGGGAAACTAAATAAAAGCTCCCCTATAGCATAGAAATATATTCTTAAAATGCAAGTCCAATACCCTTAGAGATTTTCCTAGAAAACATCTTTGCTTGCATCTTTATAGCAAATCTCTACATTTGAGCTATGAAATCACCTCGTTTTGCAATTACTTCTGTCCGTCCTCCCACAGGAAAGCGAACCGCAAATGTAGGAGCTTACTGTGGATTGCTTTTTTTGGCATTTTCTCTGTTTACTATCTATTCAGGGGTTATCAATATGCTTTTTGCTCCTAGTAAGGTGGATATTTTTACCAAGGATTTGACGCAGATTTCTGCGTATTTTCTTCCTGTAGATAGAGAGGTTTCCCAAAAATTATTGACCTTGGACAATATTATCCAAGCATATCTTAGTGGAGAAAATGTTTTACAGACTAAAACTATTGAGATTGAAGAACTCTGGCGTTATATCACCGAAAATAGAGACTATCTTTCCAAGTTAGGGTTTAAGAATTATGATGCTTTGATGGATTTTATCGCAGAAGCATATGAGTATAGAGAGGAAATTTATACGCTCCTTGGTAAAGAGCAGCCTTTTAATTATTTGGTTCTGCTTCAAAACGGTAACGAGAAGAGACCTAATGGCTGATTTTTTTGATCTTTTGCTTTTATTACGTTGGAGGGAGGACATTTAAGGAATTTGGAGGTAGTTGACTCGTATTTCCCAGATTTTATTGCTCCAAATACGACACTCCCGTTGGCTCCGTGGGCTGCTCAGGTTTTTGGGACTCCGAGGATGGGATTTATTTCTGCCAATAAGTTTGGATTTACTGACATAGATGGAGAGCATATCAAAATTCTCTATGAACGTATGTTTAATGAGACGTATCAGCAGGACCAAGTCAATCAGGTCATCAATCCTGCTTTGCGAGAGAAATTGCACAACTCGTTCATCAAAGGGGTCTTTTTCCTCAATTCTCATCTGCTTGGTGAGCTGCTTCCGAATTTCATTCAAAAGGAACGAGAGTGGCAATTTTTGAATGCTTGTGTTGATTTAATCAGAGGAGAAGCCAGAAGCAATAAAAAAGAGCTCTATATTCAAGGTGTGATGGACTATTTCAACGCTAATAAAGTACAAATTCTCAGAAATCTTATCAATAATTGGAAATCTCTTACGGAAAAAAAATATCTCAACGTATATTTCTCCCATATTACGACCTGATTTCAAATCTTTCTCCGTAAAAATAATTTCAATACCTTCTATGATGATGACACGATTTATATATGGGAAATTAACACGTCTTATAATAAATCTGATGGATTCATTGCGAAAGAAAGTGTCCTCTTGAATGCTGCAGGCAAACCTATCCTCACTACTACTAATGAGGAAATTCCCCTTTCTGGACTGGCTACAGGCAACTATACTCTGCAGATTACGTATGATTTCAATGTCCCAGAATCGTATTTCAGCTTTATTCATAGACTTGAAGAACAATACGAAATTACTCTTACTAATAGGGAAAAACATATTTTAGTCTTGGAACCGGTGATTAAGCCTGAACACGCGATGCCAAATTGGCGAGAAAATAGGGGGACATTGTATTATCCTGCACGTTTACAAGTCCAAGCAATTCGTGGAGATGTGAGTGATACCGACCAATTTCAGACAGATTTTTCTAAAGGATTGCGTTATTCGGTAGGAACGAATGAAAATCATACGACCAAGCAGGTGTTTATTGATTTCCAGATACCATAAAACTTAAAAAAAAGCTGTCGTTCCTATGATGGAGACAGCTTTTTATTGTACGTAAGCATTGTAAGTAAGATTATTCTTCTTCGGTTTCCGTAGCCTTTTTGGTTTTTTTGATAGGTTTTTGTTCTGCTGTTGTTTCTTCTTCTAACATTTTTGCTACTTCAGCGAGGTCTTTCTTTTTTGCAGGTCTAACTGGTATGCTGCCATTTGCAGTAGTATCGTTTCCATTTTCGTCGAGGTCTTTCATAGAGAGTCAGATTTTTCTTCTTTCTGGGTCCAAGAGAATAAGTTTTACTTTCACTTCTTGTCCGATTTTTACGACTTCGTTTGGATTATTCACTGATTTTTGAGAAAGTTCACTGAGGTGTACAAGTCCGTTGATATCATCAAATACACGAACAAATACTCCGTATGGTACAAATCTTACCACCTTTCCATCAAAGATATCTCCTACTTTGTATTTTT
Organism: Candidatus Peribacteria bacterium; assembly: GCA_031288635.1. The sequence goes on from JAITQZ010000036.1 coordinate 2,535, forward strand.
TTGGTAATTCTGACCAAGGGTCTCCTTTGAGTTGTTTTGCTGAAAGAGAGATTTTCCCGTTTTCGAGTCCGATAACTTTTACTTGCATTTTGTCTCCAATTTTTCCGAGTCCTTCGATATTGTTTACGTGTCCGTAGGTGATTTCTGAGATGTGAACGAGTCCTTCTACGGTACCTCCGATGGTGACAAAGAGACCATAAGAAGAAAGTCCCGATACAATTCCATCAAATACTTTTCCAACTGCAAGTTCTGCTAATACTTGGTCTCTTTCTTCTCTGAGTGCTTCTCTTTCTGATAAGATGATTCTGCGTTCTTCTTCGTCGATATTGATGACTCTGACTTTGATTTCTTGTCCGATGAGTTCCAAAAGTTTTCCAAAGATTGCTTCTTGGTCTCCATCTTCTACTCTTGGGTAATGAATAGGAGCGAGTTGAGATAGAGGAATAAACCCTTTGATACCGTGCATATCGATGAGTAATCCACCAAGATTTGCTTCTGTAGGTACCACGGTAATGATGGTATCTTTTTCAAATTGGTCGATAACAGACTTCCATACGTCATATTGCAATAATCTTGTCACAGAAACGATATAGTATCCGTCTTCGTGTCTAATTGCAGGATTGATGATTTCGAGTTCAAGCTGAGTTCCACTATCCAGATTTACTTTTGACCTTTTGAGTTCTTTTGCTTCTTTTGCTAGGATAACTCCTGTAAATGCTCCCTCTTCGCAGTCTACCAAAATTCCGTTTTCTATTTCTTTGAGGATGGTTCCTTTGATTTTTTGTCCTTCTTTGATTACGGGCACCTTAAATTGACTCGTATGAGCTGTAGCTTTTTTTGCCATTATAAAATAATAAAGTTAAGAAATAAAAACAACATTGTACTATACTTTGAGCCCAGTTTTCTTTGAAATGTCTGCATAAGCTGCTAAGTTGCTTTCTTTGAGATACTTCAAGAATCTTCTTCTGTGAGCTACTTTTTGCAAGAGTGCTCTTTTTGCGTCGAAATCTTTTTTGTTTTTTGCTAGGTGGTCTTGGAGCAGCGTGATTTGGGCAGTAAGACGCTCAATCTGTGCTTCTGGAGAACCCGTGTCATTGTCGTGTCTTTTGAAAGACGTCGTTGTCTTTTTTTCAGCCATAGTAAGGTAAATAAAGAAATAAAAAGTCTGAACAAACGCCAACAGGGGCTAATCCGTTTGAGGCGATGTTTCTCTACAGTATAGCTATTCGGACGGAGAATGCAAGCTGATTTCTCTTTCTTGTTCTCCGAGTTTTTCAATGGAGAGAGAGATATGGGGTCAAAGTTCCAATTTGTTGATTCGTTTTGGTCGTTCAATGAGGAGATAGTCATACGTATAGATTTGGTCGAGAATGCCTTTTTCTACCATTTGTTCAAAGCTTTCTAGTCTGTACATATCTAGATGCAAGAGTTTATCATCATAGATATTCAAATAGGTATAAGTAGGAGATTGGACTTGTGCTGGATTAATTCCTAATCCTTCTGCAAATCCTTTTGCTAAAGTGGTTTTTCCCGCTCCGAGATTCCCAGAAAGGAGAAGTATTTGATGTTGGTGAGCCAATTCTTTGCCGAATTGGTGCATTGCTTCAGGGGAGGAGATGTGCATAAGAGGAAAGAGGAAAGGTAAAAGAGGAAATCACGTCCCGCAGTCCTGCGAGGACGTGACCCTGCAGAACTGCAGGGGTTAAAAGAGGAAAGGGGAATGCCAATTACGTAGCTTTTGGAGTATATTAATTCTCTGAAGATTTACAATAAAAAGAAATACCCCACTTGACGTAGGATATTTCTAACCTGTTTAGTCTTTTTGTGAAAGACAATTTTTATACTAGGAATTTCATATCAAAATGCAAGAGATTTTTTCATCTTGATTTTTGGGGTTAAAAATTCATACTTTTAGTATCTTTTTATTTTGTTTTCCTGTTCCTATGAAAAATTTCAGTTGGTGTTTTCTGTTTTTTCTTTTCTTTTTTTCTTCTTCGTTTGTTTCTGCCTATCAGGAAATGTTAATTGAAGAGCGTGGCGGGAAACCCATCAGAGTTATCAAGGTGATTTTGGATGGTGAACATTTCGTTGTCTCATCTGTAGCAAAAGAGGGGGGAGAAACTCTGGAAGACCTCACAAAAAAAGTTTGAGGAACTTCTGCAGTCAATGGTGCTTTTTTCTGTCCTCAGGATTATTCCAATTGTTCACAAACATATGCAATTTATGAAAGAGTTTTTAAGGGAGATGGAGCGAGTTATAGTACGTATCGACCTGATACTAGTATTCGTGGGATTTTTGGATTTGAACAAGATGGGACTCCGCTTTTTGTGCAGAATAAGATTAGTGTGTGGGATGCAGGACTTATTAGCAATATTAATGCAGAAAGGATTGATGACCTGTATTTTGGGCTTTCTAATTTCCCAGTTCTCCTTATTGAGGGGGAAGATGTAACGGCTGGAGCTAGAGAATATATTGATAGTAAATTGATAGGAAAAGCCAACAGAAATTTTATCTGTTCCACCGAAGACGGAAAGACGGTCTATCTGGGGGTGGTGGGTTCTTCTAATGTTCGGGATATGGCACCTTATTTGAAGGAACAATTTTGATGTTATAATGCACTCTTCCTTGATGCGGGAGCGAGTCTAGGAATGGTGTATAGTGGAAATGTATTGGATAGAAATAGTAGAAGAATTATTACGGATGCTTTTGTTGTGGTGGATAAAGAGGCCTATCTCAAGCTGGGAGGAACTATCCCGGCAAATGTTGAGCCTTATCAGCCAAGTTATGAATTGACTGACCAAGATTGGGAAAATATCCAAGGACAAAATAAAGTATTGGATATTCTCATTAGAAGGTATCCCGAGAAAAAGTATGCAACCTTGTTTATTACGCTTTTTCGTAAGATGATAAATTCTGGTACTCTGACGGAGCAAAAAAAGGCGATTTATAATCAGTTTTTAATTCATTTATTTACTATTGATAAACTTTAATGCTTAAACGATTTACTCAAATTTCTGCTTCTGATATCGCAACTTGTTGATGAAAAGGAGCTTCTCTTGGAGAAATGACCCAAGCAGGATTTCCTGTTCCCAATGGATTTGTGCTGACAACCGCAGCTTTCTGAACTGATGTACATCAACGAGATGATGAAGTGTTGCACGCTTTCGACCAACTAAATTGCAAATTCGTTGCCGTCCGTTCATCTGGAACGAAAGAAGATGGAAATGAAGATAGCTTTGCAGGACAATTTGATACTTATCTTTTTGTGACGAAAGAAAAGCTGATTGAACAAATTTTGGAATGCCACGCTTCGGTGAAATCAGACAGAATTTTAGCCTATTGTGCTTCTAAAGGAATTAATCCTGACGATATCAAAGTTGCAGTAGTTGTTCAAAAAATGGTGAATTCCGAAAGTGCAGGAGTATGTTTCACAGCAAATCCGATTACGGGGAATAGTGATGAGGTGATGATAGAAGCCTGATATGGGCTGGGAGAAGCAGTAGTAAGTGGAATGATTACGCCAGATAATTATGTAGTGAAAAAATCCAACATATCGTGTAGGGACGGTTCAATAAACCGTCCGAATAATGAAAATCATATAAACGAAAATCATATATCGGACACACTAACGGTGCGTCCCTACGATTACGACGACATCCAAAAAAACATTTCCAACCAAACAAAAAAAATCGTCCTAGACATTGAAAAAGGTGGGACCAGAGAAGAAAGCGTTGAGGCAACCATTGCAGGAATTCAGAAACTATCGGACGAGCATATTTTTCAGTTAGCGGAATATGCAAAAAAGATTGAAGAGCATTATGGTAAACCGATGGATATTGAGTGGGCAATAGAAGGTGGAGAGCTATTTATTTTGCAAGCGAGACCAATTACAACTTTAGGAAAGGAAGAGAATAGAAAAAATAAGAAAGATTTATATAAAGAATTTATGGATAATTCTAAAGATGCTAAAATTTGTATATATTCACTTAAATGTTCAATGTTTTGCTGTGGGTTTAATCAGTTTTTGCAAAATAAACATTCTATTAAATTAAAAGATGGGAAAAGCTATTTTTTGCTACTCTATCGTTGAAATGATATTTATACAGCAATGCTAGATGAAAGTTTATATATAGAGCATAGTAAGGAGATGTTTAGAAAATTTATGGCCTGAATATATAGCTTAGATACTCTCAAAAGTGAATTTGATGGTTTCTATGAGCGTGCAGATAGGTTATATCAAGAAAAGATTGTAGATGCAAAGAAGACTTTAACGAAAGCAGTGGATTTATTTGTTTTAGTGATTGCGAAAACGTTATATTTGGAACTATTTGATAAATCTATCGTTGAAGAAATTTTAGATAAAAAAATTGGTGCTGCTCAGCGAGAAAACCTAGTGAATTATGATTTTGAACATTTCGATAAAAGATGGACGAGAAAAGTCTGGGAATCTACCAAGCCAGAAGAAGTAGATTATGTATTTCAGGATTATTACTTTCTCCCCTCTCCTGCAGAAGTCTCTAGGCTTTGGGCTCAGAAAAGAAAAGAGAAAAAGGAAAATTCTGAACTAATAACAGAAGATACCACTATTTTTACCGAAGATTGGGAAAATTTTACTAGGTTTATTATCAAAGCTAGAGATTTAAGGAAAGATACTACTTCGAAACTATTGACCCTAATGTGTAAAAGTATTCGTTTACTTTATCCATCAGTTCCAGATTACCTTTTAGCACAAATTAATCCCTTTGAGATTATCCAAGATACTCCTCCTTCTCTAGAATTATTGCAACAAAGAGCTTCAAGCCCCTATATTTTCCTAGGAAGAGATGAAGAAAACTTTGAATATGATTATTCTAAAGAGAGATTTGACAAAATCGTAAATCTAATAATTTCAACTGAGAAAACGAATGAGTTGAAAGGGAATATTGCAAACAAAGGAGTATATACAGGATATGTAAGAGTCATCTTTGATGTGAAAGGGGACTCATCTAGATTTCAGGAGTGAAATATTTTAGTTACCTGAATGACTCGTCCAGAGTTTGTCCCATTGATGAAAAAAGCAGGAGCGATAATTACGGATGAATGATGAATAACATCTCACGCTGCAATTGTTAGCAGAGAATTAGGTATTCCTTGCATTATTGGTACAAAAAATGCAACGAGGATACTGAAAGATGGCGATTTGGTAGAAGTAGATGCAGATAATGGAGTAGTTAAAATTTTAGAGCAATAGGTAATAGAGTTTTGTAGATGGGAAATTAAGGAGAATTAGACAGAAATTCAGCTGTTCGGAATTTCCGAACAGCTGTTATGGATACTATAGTGTCTCATCCCACTTTGGAGCGAATGGCGGATTGATATAGCGATGATTTTTCGGTAAAGAAGCGATAATTGCCAAGTCTTCTTCGTCCAAAACGAGATGTTGAGCTTCGAAGTTTTCTTGTAGTCTTTTTTCGCTGCTTGCTTTGGGAATGACAATGCAACCTTGTTGGAGCAACCGTGCAATACAAATTTGGGCTACAGATGCAGTATGCTTTTCTGCAATGGGAAGCAAGGCAGCTTCTTTCAATAGATGTCCGTGTCCTAATGGGGAATAGGCAGTAAGTTGGAAATGGTGGGTATCGGCGAACGATTTGAGTTGACTTTGGTCCAATGCCAAATGGTACTCTACCTGATTAGTGAAAATGTTCCCTTTGGTGTAGTCCCAAGCGTGTTGCATTTGGGCGAGTGTGAAATTGGAGATTCCCAAGTGATGGATTTTCCCCTTTGTTTGCAGTTCTTTCATTGCATCAAAACAGCTCTGATGCTCTGTTGTGTCGGTTGGTCGATGAAGGAGAAGTAAATCAATGTACTCTGTTTGTAGTTTTTCCAGACTTTTCGCTACCGAGTCGGCGAGTCTTGTATAGTTTCCCATCCGAACTTTTGTGGTAATCCAGATTTCTTCTCTTTTTTTTCCTGAGGAAGTTCGAGCTTGACCGACTTCAGCTTCGTTCTCATAGGTTTGTGCTGTGTCGATATGGGTATATCAGAGGGATAATGCTGATTTAACAACTTGAATACAGAGATCTCCGGTAAGTCTTCGTGTCCCTAGTCAAAGTTTTGGGAAGGTTTGCATAGCTAGAAAAGAAAGAGATAAAAACTTTTATTATTTTTTACGTATTTTTTTTTGTTTTGCAATCTTTCTTTCTGCTTCTTAAAAAAGTGTTATAAAAGTTGACAAATACATTATATTATTTATAATAGTATTGTGATTTTATTTCATTATTCCTTCCTATTATGAAAAACCTACTAAAAAAAGTTCCTCTCAGAAAAAAAGAACACGAGAGAACTAAAGGAGAAAAGATTGCTAGAAATTTGGCATTCTTTGGTGTGGTAATCTTTACTGCTCTGATGGCATATGCTTTTGTAGATGCTCAAGCATCGTTGGTAGAAGCAGAAGCTAGTTTAATAGCAATACACTATACCTAAGAATTTGCCTTAATTCTCTGAAAAAATTGGGGAACTCCTCAGTTTTTTCTTTTTCTGAAAGAGGGAACGTGTAAAAAAAGAGCAATAGTATGGTAGAGGACAAAATAATTTTTTCATCTGTCGATTTTATTTACACACTATTTTACATAAAAACCGAAAAAGGATATATATATATCTGTAAATATTCTCAAAAATTTGCATTGGTTTAAATTTTGATTATACTTCAGTCAAGAATGTTTTATCTTTTAAGAAAGAAAATGATGAAAAAAACAACTTATTATGTACTCTTAGCTCTAGGAGTAGGGGTAGCAGGGTACATTACCACCCAAAGTGTACTTCTTCAGGATGAGAAGGTAGTAATGTATGGAGAGCTGGATGAAGCTAGAACTAAAAGAGCATCTCTACAGTCAATGGGCTGTAGTGCGACTAATGCAGGGACATTGAGGTATAATGATGGTTGCTTCCAATATTGTGATGGAAAAGGAGCTTGGATAAATAAAAGTTCTGCGTGTGATGCAGGTTCACATATTGTCTTCTGTATAGGCTTACCAGAGAATGCAAGTTGGAATACAGCAACAAGCATTACCCAAACATGGAATGGGGATGAATGGACACCAACAGCAGTAGGAAGTTACAATACAACAGGAAGTAATAGTGAATGTAAATTTACATGTAATGAGAATTATACCTATAATGGGGGCAATAATACATGTGTAGCAAATACGAAGACAGGTCAATCGTGTACAAGTTTGGTAGCAAATGCAGAGTGGAATACGGTTTCAAGTATTACCCAGACATGGGATGGAAGTGATCGGGAGCCAATTACTACAGGAAGCTACAGTACAACAGGAAGTACAACAGAGTGTAGATTTAAGTGTAAGGATGGTTATGCTTGGGATGAAGCTACTTCTACTTGTGCTACTACATGTAAAAATGGTGCTATCGGTATAGCAGGAACAGCTGGACATGTACGAAATCCGTCAAATGGAACTATCACTATTACGGATGGTACGTGTGGATTTATTATTCAAGATAAAAATGTGGGTGCTACAACAGCAGGAATTGGAAACTCAAGTGCAGAAATTTGACAGTATTTTCAATGGGGAAATAAATGTGGATTTTCTAATGCATCTGTGCCCTCTTCAACTGAAACTAGGGGAACAAATCTTACAGTTGATAGTACTTATCCACCCTCTTGTAAAGGACTTTTTATTAGAGGAGAAATATGGTGGAATGATACTTATAATCATACAATTACAGAAAATCTCTGGTGAAATACAACAGATAATCCGCTAGGTACTAATAGATGAGCGAGAAGATGACCCTGTCTTACTTGATATCATGTACCAAGTAATATAGAACGGGAACAATTATTGATTATATGAGGAAAGGCAGGTTTTTGGTGAACACTTGATACTTCATCACGCCTTTATTGATATAATAATATCGTAATTAATACATTAAAAATTCCTCAATCGTGATGTATGGATGGTCGCTATGACAATCCTAATATAGCTCCTTATGGATTATGTTCTGATTGATGGCGTATTGGAATTTTCTTATGGACTAGTAGTCCATCAGATCAGACTGCTGCAAATTTGCTGGGTATAACAGATAGTTGATATGTGTATACACGTGGAGGGTGACAACTGTCTAGTGTTGGATATCCAGTAAGGTGTTTCAAAGATACTAATGGTTAATATTTTATAAACCCAATAAAATACTCCCACAGTACTGTGAGAGTATTTTTTAAAAATATAGGAAATTCAAAAAATAGAAATGACAGTAAATTGTTCTTATTAAGTATATCCAGAAGAGTAAAATTTTGCAAGAAAAACCCTACATTTTCATAGAAAAATAAAAGAAGAATAAAAAATCTGCATTTTCTCTTGTTTTTTATCTTAAGAACACTACTTATAGCAGTAAGTAGATATTTTCTCTACACGCTTTTATCGCTTAACAAGCCATCTAATGCCAACAAAAACACCAGCAGCAAAAAAACCAGCTGCAAAAAAACCTGCAACAAAAAAGCCTGTTGCAAAAAAACCAGCTCCTAAAAAAGCTCCTGCAAAGAAGCCTGTAGCCAAAAAAGCTCCTGCAAAAAAACCGGTTATTAAAAAAGCACTAGCTAAAAAACCTACAGCCAAAAAGGTTCCTGCAAAGAAGCCTGTTGCTAAAAAAGCTCCTGCTAAAAAAAAGTAAAAAAAAGGTTTTTTGGGAAAAGTTAGTAGTGGATGTTGCTACTGACTTTTTCTTTTTCACAACCATTTTTTGTATTTTGTGATAAAATACTAGTATTTCCTCTTGAAATTGTTTTCCATTTTCATATACACTATGCACTGTAAGTTTATTTATTATTGTTTATACCGATGAAAGTTGTATCTTCACTCAAAAAAAGGTGTATGTATTGCCAAATCATCAAAAGAAGAGGCAAACTCTACGTAAGTTGTAAAAGAAATCCTCGCCACAAAGCGAGGCAAGGATAGTTTTTATTTTTTATTGTTTTACTGTAAACGATGTTTAGATTGCTAGGACACGTGCTGCCAGATGATAAATCTATTTGGATTGCACTAACGAATATTTACGGAGTAGGATTGGTAAGGTCCAAAAAGATTTTGGGAAAGGTAAAAATCAACCCGATGACCAAAGTTTCTGTTCTCAACGAAGACGACCAGAAAAAAATCTCTGATGAACTAAAAAACTACGTTCTCGAGTCAGACCTAAAAAGGGAAGTAGCATCAGCAATTAAAAGACTGAAAGAAATCAAATGTTATCGCGGGATGAGGCACAACCTCGGTTTGCCAGTTCGTGGGCAATTGACGAGAAAAAATGCAAGGACGGCAAAGAAGCTGCTTGGTAGGTCAAAAGTAAGACCAGTTTTGAAGAAGTAGGAAAAAGAAAAGTGGCTCGCATTCTCAATGGACCTACTAACAAGTGCTTTCATTGCGGTTATTGTAATGGATAAATATAGGTTAGATGGTATGAAATTCTTTGTCCTTATCTGTGTATGTATCAGAATTGTACTCTACTTTGCTATCAAGGCGGAAGAAAAGAAAAAATAAAATCTGGAATCATCCGAAAAAAACTTTATCTATTATCTATGTTAAACTATGGCGACAGCACCAAAAGCTAAGGCTAAAAAGAAAGACGTGAAAATTGCAAACGGAGTTTTACACGTGCAAACTACTTCCAATAATACGCTCATCAATCTGGTTGATGTAGAAGGAAATAAAATCGTAGGAGGCGGTACGGGAAAAGTAGGCTACAAAGGCAGTAAAAAATCTACTCCCTATGCTGCAGAAGTTCTCACCAAACAACTCCTCAAAGAAGGGCAAGCATTAGGCTTGAAAGAAATTGGAATTATCTTTAGAGGGACAGGAATGTCTCGTGATGGCGTGTTTAAGGCAATCAACGAAATCGGAGTGATTGATGTTTCTTACATCAAAGAAGAAACTCCAGTCCAGTTCGGAGGTTGTAAAGGAAAGAGACCAAAGAGAAATTAAAAAGTAGAAGATTAAAAAATATCCTTGCAGGTTTACTTATTCCTACCATATAAATGAAAACACAGCAAATTATACCTGAAGAACTCTATGATAAGATGGAAACAGGTACCTTGACTGAAAAAAACATAGCAGAAAGAACCAAGCAAGCAATGTTGAAATCTCTTGAGTTTGATGCTTTTCTTCAAGAACAAGTTGGCAAGCAATATAAAGAAAGTGGGTATAACGAGCAAAAAACAGCATAATTATAGGTATCATTCAAATTTATTTATTCATATTTTACTAAATGAAGTACACAGGAGCAAAATTAAGACTTTGTAGGAGAGAGGGAGTAAACCTTTTCGGGAGTGCAAAGTATAGTCTAAAACAAGGGAAAAGAAACACCCCGGGACAGCACGGAACGAGTATGGCAAGACATTCCGAAT
>JAITQZ010000057.1 GCA_031288635.1 Candidatus Peribacteria bacterium
AAAATAACGGATGGAAAGTATTTTAGACTCGCCACCCGACGAATCTTTCTTTCGCTTGGAGTTTCAAGAATATTTAGCTGAAATTTTAAGGTAGAAGAAGATCAGACGGGTGGTAAGCTCTTGAACCTTATTTTTTATTATTGGGATAATGATATGATTGTGAATTCGAAGCACTGCTATTTGAAGAACTTGACGTACACCAGGGCGGTATATGGTTCATGACTTGATTTTGATTGATAGGTAGTGATTGTGGTAGAGAATTGTTAGAACTGCCGATGCTCGAGTCGGAGTTGTAGCCAAATACATTATGATATTGTGATAGCGTAAAAACCGAGCCGACACTTTGGCCAATATGACTGGCACTATTGTTATTTTCTTTCACCATCTTGTTTGGCGATGGGATATTGAACGAAAATCCACAAGGTTTGGCAGGACTATTGACTCTAGGTGGCGGAGCTGACTTCCTTGGACTAATATTAGCACTTCCTGGAGTAAAATTTCCGAAATTCTGGTATGTGGGTATATATTGCAGCGATTTAAAAAGAGTACTTGGTATATTTGTTCCCAAATATTTATTGCCTGTATTTGCCTTCTCTAGTAAAAAGCATACATTTGTGATCAAAGTATCACTCAAGGATTTCAATATTGCAAAATCATTACTATTTAGTTCATCTTTTTTTAATAAAAAGTCCAATGCATCTTCAAATGTCAGGCCTTTTTTCATAAAATTATCGTGCCAATATTTTAATGTTGAATCATTATTAACTATATCTTGAAGTGATTTATAACTTGCTGTTTCACTATCTGCCAATAGCAATGCAACAAGCAGCATACATTTTATAAAATCTTTTTTCCTTGATATTGAAAGAGATGTTAATGAACTACTAGAAGAACTACTGCTTGATGATGACGATTGGGATCTCAAAAGTTGTATAAAAGGAGTTTCTCCTTTTGCGTTACGTACTGATAATTCCTGAGGGTTATATAGAGCTAAAAGCAAAAACTCATAAAAATTGCCGTTGTATCCGAAATTCAGTAAGCGATCTATATGCATACTCCAACCTCTTTTAGATACGAGTTGTTCCAATTCATTTGATTCATCAGAAAACATGAACATTCCATCATTCGATAATTTTAGCCAATACGTTCCATATTTTGCAAACGAAGTTATAAAAATAGAATACTCTGTTGTTTTATACCTTTTTTTACCTTCTCTATAATAGCCAATATTGTGCCGCCAGACTTGCGCTGACGCAGGGAAAAGCACTGTGTCAATATATCTATTAGGATGATGAAAATGAGAAATAGCAGGGGCACAGAATATTGTTCCCACAAAACTATTAGAACTAAGCTTTATTATCTCTGATAGCCAAAAAGGAGAACCTTCTGTTTCCGCTCCATGATGTGGAGCAACTAAAAAATTCACCCTCCTTAACAAATCTCGATTTCGCGAACTAATAAGACTTATGTCTAGGGAAGAATTTTTTGTATCACCATATATTACATCTAGCGTATTTCCTGTCGCATCTCCAGTAAAGAGAACTGTTCCTTGTTCAAAATTAAGATATACTATTACGCTGTTAGAATTGCTATCGCCACGAACTGTAGAAATAGGACATAAGATAGAAATATTAGCATGCATAACATTTGATAAAAGTTTCTCCACATCATCATTAGACAACTGCCTGAGTGTTTCTTTTGTATAATCCAACACTGTCCACAATATACTGGACTCTACTTTTCGAATGAAGAAAAGATAGTTACTACATTTATCCCTAGCTATATTTCCACAATATTTTATTTCTTTACTATCGCTCCCAGCAAAAAAATACACTTCTTCTAGCTTTTTATTTCCATTCTTTTTCAGTGCAAAATCAAATAACCCTCCAAGATAATTATAGTGATCTGAATCTGGATGCGTTACAAGTACTACTTTTATCTGAGCATTAGAAAATATTTCATCCAGAAGCGCATTGTTTTTCATCAAAAACACATCCCAGTCTGTTGGAGATTCGCCTTTATTATACGCAGAATGTGCCGAAAAGCCCGGAGATTGTGTTCCTCCATCTAATATCATAATGCGATTTTTACATCTCATCAATATGAAATTCCCTTGTCCTGAATCAAATGGAAAAATATTAAATGAATCATCTAATTTAAGCTGTTTTATTTTATCTAACAAACTATTAGGAAGGGATGTTGGATCAATGCGTCTCTCTGCTCTTGAAACAAGCCTTAGCAAGCCATCGCCTTCCGAATCGCTATCTCTCGTGGTATAAGCAGAGAAATGAATTAAAAGCGACAATAGACAAAAAAACATCCAAGAAGCATAATTACATCCTTTTTGCGGCAAAAACTTCTTGACAACAATTAACAACAATACTACAATCTCCCGTCACAATACAACCAACTGCGATCTGCCTAAGAGACACTCCTAGTTTGCCTTAAAACTCTTCCAATTTTTGCAAAAGAATCTGACACAAGGTAGCCGTCTTTTTTCTTATATTTTTATCTCCGCCCTTCACGTTTACCGCAAGATTTACTAAAAGCGCTAACGAGCCTCTATTATTCCAACATTCCATATGATCTGGAATATATTCATTTTTTTCTAAATATGATGACATCTGATTAAATAATCCAACCAAAGCAAGATCTGGACTACTAATGCAGCATACCATATTAGACAAACAATCTCTTACTGCTTGGAACGCTACATTATACCCATTTATCGCTGAAAAATTTCCAACTTCAATTAAAATGGCAAAACGCAGATCCGGAGACGTAATAGCTTTAGCAGATTCTACGAGTGCATCATAATACTCTGTTCCGCTCTTACTCCTTAAAGGTCTTCCTAAATCTGCAATTGTTTTCCACAAGGCAGG